>JAOPYP010000828.1 GCA_025964635.1 Actinomycetes bacterium
CGGGGCGCCGGGCTGCGGGCCGGGAAACAGCACACGCCCCGGTTCCGCGGGGCCAAGGCCAGCGCCCTGAGCGGCCGCCGGGCACCGGCCAGCGCCCTGAACGGCCGCCGCGCGTTCGGCCGGCGCCGGTCGCTGTGGCGGATCTTCGGCAAACGGTCAGGAGGGGTGTCTCGATGATCCCGGCATCACACCGCCGCCTGATCGTGCTCTACGCGATCGTCGCCGCGCTGCTGATCTCCCTCGGCGGCCGGCTGTGGTACCTGCAGGTCATGAACGGCCAGAGCTACGTGCGGCTGGCCGTCCAGGACCAGACCCAGACCGTGATCACGCCCGCAGTCCGGGGCCAGATCCTCGACGACGCGGGCCTGCCCATGGTGGACAACGCCAGTTCCCTGGTGGTCACCGTGAACATGATGAACCTGGCGGCCCAGAGCGACGGCGGCACGGGAGTGCTGCACCGGCTGGCCCATCTGCTCGGCATGTCCGACAAGCTGCTCACCGAGAAGGTCCGGCTGTGCAACGCGCAGGTGACCCAGCCGTGCTGGCCGGGCTCGCCGTACCAGCCTATCCCGGTCGCCGACCACGTCCCGGACTCGATCGCGGTCCAGATCATGCAGGACCACGCCCAGTACCCAGGGGTGAGCGCCGGGGTGAATCCGGTGGCCCGGTACCCGCAGCCCAACGGAGCGAACCCGGCGCAGGTCCTCGGCTACCTCGGCCCGATCACCGCCCAGCAGATGAAGCAGCAGCATCTGCCCACCACCGGCTTCTCCGGCGTGGACCTGGTGGGCCAGGCCGGCCTGGAACAGCAGTACAACCAGGCGCTCCAGGGCACCCCGGGCCAGCAGGTGCTGTCCGTGAACAGCGCCGGCCAGCAGCTGGGGGTGATCAGGAACACGGCCCCCACGACCGGTAATGACCTGGTCACCAGCATCAACGCCCGGCTGCAGGGCGACGTGCAGAACGTGCTGTCCAGCACGATCCGCAAGGCCCAGCTGCAGGGCAACACGCACGCCACCACCGGCGCGGCGATCGTGATGACCACCGGCGGGCGGGTGGTCGCCATGGCCAGCGCGCCGAGCTACAACCCGAGCGTCTGGACCGGCGGTATCTCGCAGAAGCAGTACCGGCAGCTGGTCGGCAAGGCCACGGGTGTGCCGATCCTGAACCGGGTCACCCAGGGCGAGTACGCGCCCGGCTCCACGTTCAAGATCACCTCGACCGCGGCTGCCGTCAAGGCCGGCTACAGCCTGTCCGGCACCTACAACTGCCCGGCCTCCTACAACGTCGCCGGGCACAACTTCCTCAACGACGGCCAGAAGAGCCTCGGCCAGATGAGCATGCACGAGGCCCTGGTCATCTCCTGCGACACGGTCTTCTACGAGCTGGCTTACGGGATCTATCAGCACGACCACACCAGGGACAATGTCGTGGTCAGCCCGAAGGCCCCCATGCAGGAAATGCAGAAAATGGAAGTCGCCTGGGGATTCGGCCGGGCGCCCGGCATTGACCTGCCCGAGCAGGGCGCGGGCAGTATTCCGACCCGGGAATGGCTGTACTACCTCTGGAAGGGCAACGCGCATACTGGCCAGAACTGGTGCAAATACGGACGGGCCAATGGGACGTATGTGCAGCAGATCGAATATCAGGACTGCCATTACGGCAACGTCTGGGAACCCGGCATGGCCGCGATCGCGGCCATCGGCCAGGGTTACGTCGCGGTGACCCCGCTCCAGCTCGCCAACGCCTACGCGGCCCTGGCCAACGGCGGCAGGCTGTACAGCCCCCGGATCGGCGAGGCGATCATCAGCCCCACGGGCCAGGTCGTCCAGAAGGTCAAGCCGCCGCTGATCCGGCGGCTGCCGGTGGCCGGGAGCACCCTGGCCTACATCCGGGACGCGCTGGCCGGCGTGACCACGGGCGCGGGCACGGCGGCGGGCGCGTTCAGCGGCTTCCCCCGGAGCAAGGTCTGCGTGGCGGGCAAGACGGGTACCGCGGAAGTGTTCAACAGCTCTGTGACCTCGGTGTTCGCATCGTTCGCGCCATGCACCAACCCGAAGTACGTGGTGGTGGTCATGATCCCGAACTCGAACTACGGGGCTGAGGTAGCGGCGCCCGCGGCCCGGCAGATCTACGACGACATCTACGGCCTGGAGGGACACAAGGCGGCGCTGCCCGGCGGGAACCTGCCCCGCGGGCTGCCCAAGATCTCCTCCAGCGGCTCTATCACCGCCCCCGCGGGCTACGGGGGCTCGTGATGAACCTCGGCACCCGCGACTACACCTCGCCCCGCAGCCCCAGCTTCGGCCAGAAGCGCCGCTCCCTGGTGCTCCGGGCGGTGGCCAAGGACTCGCCGCTGCGCCGGTACGACTGGGTGCTGCTGGCGGCGGTGGTGGCGCTCAGCCTGATCGGCACGCTGCTGGTCTATTCGGCCACCCAGCCGAGCGCGGACCCGCGCAGCTACCTGATCAAGCAGCTGATCAACGTCGCGCTCGGGGTCATCCTCATGGTCGTGGTCAGCCTGCTGGACTACCGGCAGATCCGCCTGCTCGCCCCGTTCGTCTACCTGGCGGCCGTCCTGGGCCTGCTGGTGGTGCTCAGCCCGCTGGGCAGCACCGTGAGCGGGGCCAAGGCCTGGATCAACCTGCCCGCCGGCTTCCAGGTGGAGCCCTCGGAGTTCGCCAAGATCGGGCTGGTCCTGGTCATCGCCGTCGTCTTCGGCGAGCTGCGGGACGGCGGCCGGGTCCCCGGCCCGAAGCACGCCGCCGGAGTGCTCGCGCTGGCGGTGATCCCGGTCGTGCTGGTGGAGCGCGAGCCGGCCCTCGGCGTCCTCATCCTGCTGCTGCTGATGACCTTCGGGATGATCGCGCTGTCCGGGCTGCGGCTGCGCTGGGTGGCGGCCCTCACGGCGGCGGGGCTGCTCGCGGTGGTGGCCGTGTTCCAGCTGCACCTGCTGCGCAGTTACCAGCTGGACCGGCTGACCTCCTTCCTGCATCCCGCGGCGGACCCGACCGGGACGGGATACGAGACCATCCACTCCAAGATCATGATCGGTTCCGGGGGCATGTTCGGTACCGGGCTGCTGCACGGCCCGCTGGTCACCGCGAGCTTCGTGCCCAACCAGCAGACGGACTTCATCGTCAGCGTCGCGGGTGAGGAGCTGGGCTTC
This sequence comes from Actinomycetes bacterium, assembly GCA_025964635.1. Classification (GTDB taxonomy): domain Bacteria; phylum Actinomycetota; class Actinomycetes; order Streptosporangiales; family Streptosporangiaceae; genus RYN-230. The sequence goes on from JAOPYP010000828.1 coordinate 3,170, forward strand.
GTCGGCTGCGCCGTGATCATCCTCCTGCTGGCCGTCGTGATCTTCCGGGCGCTGCGCATCGCCGCCCGGGCTGACGACCAGTTCGGGCTGCTGGTCGCGTCCGGGATCGCGCTGTGGTTCGGCCTGCAGGCCTTCATCAATATCGGCATGACCATCGGGATCATGCCGGTGACCGGCCTGCCGCTCCCGTTCGTGTCCTACGGCGGGTCAGCCATGTTCGCGGACATGATCGCGGTAGGCGTGCTCCAGTCCGTGCACCGGCGGCATCCGGTGTTCCGCTGACGCGCGGGGGCCAGGGGCTCCGGGGGTAGTCCCCCGGGAAAGCGGAGCGGGCGGTCGCGCCCCCGGGCCAGAAGAGCGCCTAAGCTGTCAGGATGCCTGTGGAATCGGTCTACCCCCGCCTGGAGCCGCTGCTCCCCCAGGTGCGCAAGCCGATCCAGTACATCGGCGGTGAGCTGAACTCCGTGGTCCGGGACTGGGACTCCGCGGAGGTCCGCTGGGCGCTCATGTACCCGGACGCCTACGAGGTCGGCCTGCCCAACCAGGGTATCCAGATCCTGTACGAGGTGCTGAACGAGTGCGACGGCGTGCTCGCCGAGCGCACCTACAGCGTCTGGCCGGACCTGGAAGGCCTGATGCGCCAGCACGGGATCCCGCAGTTCACCGTGGACGGTCACCGCCCGGTGGCGGCCTTCGACGTGCTTGGCGTCAGCTTCGCCACCGAGCTGTGCTACACGAACCTGCTGTCCGCCCTCGACCTGGCCGGCATTCCGCTGTCCGCCGCCGACCGGGACGAGGAGCATCCGCTGGTGCTGGCGGGCGGCCACGCCGCGTTCAATCCGGAGCCGGTCGCCGAGTTCGTGGACGGGGCGGTGCTCGGCGACGGCGAGCAGGCCGTGCTGGCCATCTCCGGGCTGATCAAGGAGTGGAAGCGGGCCGGGCGGCCCGGCGGCCGGGACGGCCTGCTGCTCCGGCTGGCCACCGAGGCCGGGGTCTACGTGCCCCGCTTCTATGACGTGGACTACCTCCCGGACGGGCGGATCAGGCGGGTCGCGCCGAGCCGCAGCGGGGTCCCGTTCACCGTCCCCAAGCACACCGTGATGGATCTGGACGAGTGGCCATACCCGCGCAAGCCGCTGGTCCCCGTGGCCGAGTCCGTGCATGAGCGGTTCAGCGTGGAGATCTTCCGCGGCTGCACCCGCGGCTGCCGGTTCTGCCAGGCCGGGATGATCACCCGGCCGGTGCGTGAGCGCAGCGTCACCACGGTCGGCGACATGGTCGAACGCGGGCTGGCCGAGAGCGGCTTCAGCGAGGTCGGCCTGCTCTCCCTGTCGAGCGCCGACCACAGCGAGATCAACGAGATCGTCACCGGGCTGGCCGACCGCTACGAGGGCACCGCGACCGGCCTCTCCCTGCCCTCGACCCGGGTCGACGCGTTCAACGTGACCCTGGCCAACGAGCTGAGCCGGAACGGCAAGCGGTCCGGGCTGACCTTCGCCCCCGAAGGCGGCTCGGAGCGGATCCGCAAGGTGATCAACAAGATGGTCACCGAGGACGACCTGATCCGCACGGTCAGCACCGCCTACGCCAACGGCTGGCGGCAGGTGAAGCTGTACTTCATGTGCGGCCTGCCCACCGAGACGGACGAGGACGTGCTCGCGATCGCGAACCTGGCCCGCCGGGTGATCCAGGCCGGGCGGGAAGCGACGGGCCGCAAGGACATCCGGTGCACTGTGTCCATCGGCGGATTCGTGCCCAAGCCGCACACCCCGTTCCAGTGGGCCGCCCAGTGTGACGCCGAGACCGTGCACGACCGGCTGCGGCAGCTGGGTGCGGCCCTGCGGGGGGACCGCACGTACGGGCGTTCCGTGGGCTACCGCTACCACGACGGCGAGCCGTCGATCATCGAGGGCCTGCTGTCCCGGGGCGACCGCCGGGTGGCCAAGGTGATCAAGGCGGCCTGGCGGGACGGGGCCCGGTTCGACGGGTGGAGCGAGCACTTCTCGTTCGATCGCTGGATGCGCAGCGCGGAGCAGGCCCTGGCCGGCGAGCCGGTGGACGTGGCCTGGTACACGACGCGGGAACGCGAGTACAGCGAAGTCCTGCCCTGGGATCACCTGGACGCCGGCCTGGACCGGGACTGGCTCTGGCAGGACTGGCAGGACGCGGTGGACCCGTCGGGGGCCGCGGAGGTCGAGGACTGCCGCTGGACCCCGTGTTACGACTGCGGCGTGTGCCCCACCATGGGCACCGAGATCCAGACCGGCCCCACCGGGCGGACCCTGCTTCCGCTGTCCGTGGCGGGCGGCCCCGCGGGCGAGTCCGGCGGTGCGGGAGGCGTCGGCTAGATGCCAGCCCCCGGCTCCCCGGCCCAGCCGCCCCCTGGCGGCCGGCCCCGCAGACCATCGGACGGCCCGACACGCGGCGCTGATCAGCCGCCCGTCGTCCAGCGGCTTATCGTCCGGTACGCTAAAAGAAGCAGGATGCGATTCGCCAGTCACAGAGATATCGCACGGGCGGTAGAGCGCGGGGTACGACGGGCACGTCTGCCCATCGCGTACTCGGCAGGATTTACCCCCCATCCGAAGATCTCTTATGCTGGCGCCGCCCCGACGGGGACGGCGAGTGAGGCTGAGTACCTGGAGATTTCGCTGACGGCAGCATGCGTCGTCACGGAAGTGCGGGACCAGCTCGATGCAGCCCTGCCGGACGGGATTGATGTGATAGACGTGACCGAGGAAGCCAGTTCCCTGGGCGCCATGACTTTTGAGGCGTCCCGGTGGGAAGTGGCCCTCCCCGGGATCGGGCGAGATGAGGCTGCTGCGGCCGCCGAGACCTTCCTCGCTCAGGACAGTGTGGAGGTCGAGCGCCTGACCAGCAAGGGAATGCGGCGCATGGACGCCCGCGCCGCGGTGGTCACGATGCAGACCAGCTGGCGTCCCGCTCAGGAGCGGGACGCCGGGTATGCGATACTTCGAATGGTTGTTCGGCACCTGACACCGGCCGTGCGGCCCGATGACATCCTGACTGCACTTCGCCGTGTGGCCGGGCTAGTGCCTTCGTCACCACCGCTGGTGACCCGGCTGGTCCAAGGACCGCTGGTGGCAGTAGCCGCCGAAGCCGGGCCCGCAGGGCAGCACGTGCCCGCCGGGCCCGCCGAGGATTGGGCGCCCCCTGGGGCGGCACCCCCATCGCGTGGGGTGACGCCGCTCGGGTCCCAGCCGGCCGGACAGGGCGCGGCGCAGGAACATGAAGAGACAACGCGCCTGGGAGCGCGGTCGGCCGTACTGGCTGGCCCGGTCCCAGCGAGCGCGTACGACCAGCTCCCGCGCGGCGCGGAGGGTTCCCATCGAACCCACGCGCCCGGGAGCCTGACGGGAGATAGCCCGGATGCTCGAAACCGAGCTCAACGATTCACAGAACGAGACAGCGCGCGGCAGTGACAGCGACGGAGGTGCGGCACCGTCCGGTCTGACCGGGACGGCTAGCCCAGGCGACTCTGGCAGTGCGGCCGGCGGCAGTGATCCGGCTGACGTCGGCGAGCCGGCGACCCCCCAGCGCCGGACCCGCAGGCCCCGCCGGGCCGCGACCCGCGCCGCCGGGCCGCCGTCCGAGGACGTGCCCCCGCCCAGCACTGGCCCGGCCAGCGCCGGTCCGGCCAGCACTGCGCCTGCCGGTACTCCGGCCAGCACAGGAGCGGCCAGCGCCGCGCCGCCCGTGAGCGGGGCTGCCGCGCCCGCCGTGGCCTCGTCGCCTGCGGCGACCCCGGTCATGCCCGCGGCGGCCACGGCCACCAGCGGTTCCGGCTCGGTACCGCAGGCCACGTTCCAGCCGCCGCCGGTCATCTTCCAGCCGCCCGCCGCGGGTGAGCCAGCCGCCGATCGCGGCCGGGCGCGGGACGAGCCCGCCAGCGAGGACACCGGTCCGGACGAGCCGTCCGGCGACGGCGCCTCCGACGGATCGTCCCGCCGCCGCCGCCGCCGGGGCGGCCGGTCCCGGGGCCATGACGCTGACGGCGAGACCCCCGGTGAGGACACCGAGGACGCGGAGCCCGCTGCAGGCCGCAGCGGTCGCGACACTTCCGAGCGCGGTGGCAAGTCCGCCGAGGCCAAGCAGGCCGACGGCAAGGCGGGTCACGGCAAGCAGGCGCAAGGCAAGCAGGCCGAGGGCAAGCCGGCCCGGGGTAAGCAGGCCGAGGGCAAGCCGGGCGGCCCTGACGACGCCGCCGACGGGGCGGACGCCGACGGGGACGACGAGGACGGTGCCGGCACCAGGCGCCGGAGGCGCCGCCGGCGCCGCGGCTCGGGGCCCGACGGGGAGCCTGCCGCCGACGATCCGCCCAACACCGTCGTGCACGTGCGGGTCCCGCGCCCGCCAACCTCCGACGAGCCGGTGTCCGTCAGTGACGTGAGGTCGGTCCGTGGCTCGACCCGCCTGGAGGCCAAGCGCCAGCGGCGGCGCGAGGGCCGCGAGTCCGGGCGGCGGCGCCCGCCGGTCATCACCGAGGCCGAATACCTGGCCCGGCGCGAGGCCGTGGACCGCGTCATGGTCGTCCGGCAGCAGAATGACCGGACCCAGATCGCCGTGCTCGAGGACGGCGTGCTCGTCGAGCACTACGTGGACCGGGCCACGCACCAGTCCATGGCCGGCAACGTGTACCTGGGCAAGGTCCAGAACGTGCTGCCCTCCATGGAGGCGGCTTTCGTAGACGTGGGCAAGGGCCGTAACGCGGTGCTGTACGCGGGCGAGGTGAACTTCGACGCCAGCGGCCTGGAGGGCGACTCGAAGCGGATCGAGTCCGCGCTCAAGTCCGGGCAGTCCGTCCTGGTCCAGGTGACCAAGGAGCCGGTGGGGCATAAGGGCGCGCGGCTGACCAGCCAGGTGAGCCTGCCCGGCCGCTACCTGGTCTACGTCCCGGGCGGCTCCATGATGGGCATCAGCCGCAAGCTGCCGGACAAGGAGCGAACCCGGCTCAAGCAGATCCTCAAGCAGGTCATGCCGGAAGGTGCCGGCGTGATCGTGCGGACCGCTGCGGAAGGCGCCACCGAGGAAGAACTGTCCCGGGACGTGGCCCGGCTGGCCGCGCAGTGGGAAGCCATCGAGCAGAAGTCCAAGACGGCCAACGCGCCTGATCTGCTCTACAGCGAGCCCGACCTGACTATCCGGGTGGTCCGGGACATCTTCAACGAGGACTTCGCGTCGCTGGTGGTAGCCGGCGACGAAGGCTGGGACCTCGTCTACGAATACGTCCGGTACGTGGCCCCGCATCTGGCGGAGCGGCTTACGCACTGGACGGACGATGACGAGGACGTCTACGCCCGGTACCGGATCGACGAGCAGCTGGCCAAGGCGCTCGAGCGCAAGGTGTGGCTGCCCAGCGGCGGTTCCCTGGTCATCGACAACACTGAGGCGATGACGGTCGTTGACGTCAACACCGGGAAGTTCACCGGGCAGGGCGGCAACCTCGAAGAGACCGTCACCCGGAACAACCTCGAGGCGGCCGAGGAGATCGTCCGGCAGCTCCGGTTGCGGGACGTCGGCGGCATCATCGTGATCGACTTCATCGACATGGTCCTGGAGAGCAATCGCGAGCTGGTGCTGCGCCGGATGCTGGAATGCCTGGCCCGGGATCGCACCAAGCACCAGGTCGCCGAGGTCACCTCGCTCGGGCTGGTCCAGATGACCCGTAAGCGGGTCGGGGCCGGGCTGCTGGAGGCGTTCTCCGAGCCGTGCGACTGCTGCAACGGCCGTGGCCGGATCATCTCCCTCGACCTGACCGAGCCTGCGGGCACCGGCCAGCGGGGCCGCTCCGGCGATGACGGCCGCCAGTCCGGCGGGAGCCGCCAGGACCGCAACGGCCGCGCGGACCGGAACGGGCGCGGGGACCGGAACAGCCAGGACAAGAACGGGCGCGGCGACAGGAACGGCCACCAGGACCAGGACCGGGACCGGCCGGCCGCGGATCACGACGCATCCGGGGCCCCGGACGCCGGACATCCGGAAGCCGGCGACCCGGCCGCCAGCGACCCGGCGGCTGCGGTGCTGGTCGGCGCCCCTGGCGAACGCCAGGGCGGCCGCCGCCGGCGGCGCTCTGCGACCCGTCCCGCGGGGGCACCCGACTCCGAGACTGTGACCGGTGCTGAGGCCGTGACCAGCACGGAGATCGTGCCTACCGAGGAAACCGTGCCTGCCACTGAGCCGGCCCCGGCCGCGGAAGCGCTGACGGCTACGGACGCGGCACCGGCCGTGTCCTCGTGGCCGGCGACGGAGGCGGTGCCCGCTGCTGAGGCGGTGCCGGCTGCTGAGGCGGTGCCCGCTGCTGAGACGGGGTCCATCGCGGAGAGCGGGCCTGCCACGCAGACCGCGCCGGCCACCGAAGGCGGTCCGGCTGCGGAGGCCCTGACCGGCGCCGAGGCGGCGTCGGTGGTGTCCTCGTGGCCCGCGCGCGACGCCCCGGCCCCGGCGGAAGCCCCGCCGGCCTCCAGCTCTGCGCCGGCCTGGGACCCTGCACCGGCTCCCGACGCCGCGTCGGAGCCGGCCGGTGACCCCGGCTGGTCCGGCGACGCTGAGCCGGCGGCAGCCCCCGCCGGAGATGCCGCGCTGGCGGCGGACCCCGGCGCCCCGCACGGCCGTCCCGAGGGCGGGGACAGCCAGCCCGCGGACGGGGACGGTCACCCGGCAGACGAGGGCCCGGCCGCCGCGGACGAGGAGCACCCGCCTTTCTGATAGCCTGAGTGGTCGGTGCACATAGCGGATCGGGGCTTCACGGCTCCACGCCCGTGTGCGAGGCAGGCCCCCGTCCGGTGCCCGCCCAGAGCTGGCGCTAGGCACATCCGTCCTAGTGCTGCGGTGGGCG
>JAOPYP010000833.1 GCA_025964635.1 Actinomycetes bacterium
CGGGCCGGTTCCCGCAGCCTGGCGCCACGCCTCGGCGACCCGCACCGCGTCGGCGTTGCCCGGGACCCGGTGCACCCGGGCACACCAGGCGCCGCCCGCGGCGGCCAGGGCGGTCACCGACACGGTCGCGTCGTCAGACCCCGCGAACGGGCGGGGCGTCCCGTCCGGGGCGGCCAGCAGCCGGCCGAGGAACCGTTTGCGTGAGGCGCCGATCAGCACCGGGAACGGCCGCGCCCGGCCGCCAAGCGTACTGACCTCATCCAGGTGGGTGAGCAGGGCCCAGTTGTGCTCGGCCCGCTTGGCGAAGCCGAGGCCGGGATCCAGGACGATCATGGCCGGGTCCACCCCGGCCTGCGTCACCACGTCAACCCGCTGGCACAGTTCCTCGCTCACCTCGGCCACCACGTCCTGGTAGATGGCCCTGGAGTCCATGCTGTGGCTGTGACCCCGCCAGTGCATCACGACGTAAGGCACTCCCGCGGCCGCGACGAGCCGCGGCATCTGGGGGTCGGCCAGGCCGCCGCTCACGTCGTTCACCAGCCGGGCCCCCGCGTCCAGGGCCTGCTCGGCCACCTCGGCCCGCATCGTGTCCACGCTGACCGGGACATGAGCCGCGACCAGGCCCTGGATGACCGGCCCCACCCGGCGCAGTTCTTCCTCCGCGGTGATGCGCTGCGCACCCGGGCGGGTGGATTCCCCGCCCACGTCCACGATGTCCGCGCCCTGGGCCAGGAGTTCCAGGCCGTGGCGGACCCCGGCCTCCGCGCCGAACCACTCACCCCCGTCGGAGAACGAGTCGGGGGTGACGTTCACCACGCCCATGACCAGGCACCGTCCGGGATCCGGGAGCCCCGGCGGGCTGGCTGCCCGGGCCGTGTCGATGATCACGAGGTAACCCTACGCGGCAACTCCCCACCCCGGCCTGCCCAGCGCCAAGCCCCTTGGCGGGACCCGGCCGGGCGGATTAGCTGGGCGGGCGGGCCGCGTTTAACGCGGCCAGCCGCCGCCGGGCCTTGCCGAGCCCGAGGCGGCGCGCCAGCCGGCGCAGCTCCAGCTTCGGCCAGACCAGGAAGGCCTCAGCCTCCAGGGCGGCGAGGCCGACCCGGGGCGCGTCCGACGCGCCGGGGAAGACGAAGAACCGGGGCACCCAGACCGGGGCGAACTTGGCGTTGAATTTGTACAGCGACTCGATCTGGAACCAGCGGGAGGCGAACAGCAGGATCCCGCGCCAGAGCCGGAGCACCGGCCCGGCGCCGATCCGCTCGCCACGTTCCAGCGCGGACCGGAACACCGCGAAGTTCAGCGAGATGCGCTTGATCCCCAGCGACTCGGCTGCCTTGATGGTCTCCACGATGAGGAAGTCGTTGACCCCCGGCTGGGCCGACCGGTCCCGGCGCATGAGGTCCAGCGAGAGCCCGTCCGCGCCCCAGGGCACGAAGTGCAGGATGCCTCGGAGGACCCCGTTCTCGGTGGCGGTGGCGATGACGCAGTTCTCGTCTCCGGGGGCGCCCAGGCGGCCCAGGGCCATGGAGAAGCCGCGCTCGGTCGGGTTGCCGCGCCACGAGCCCGCCTGCCGGGCGAACCCCGCGATCCCGTCGCAGCCCACGTCTCCGGCCCGGCGCACATCGGCCACGTAGCCGCTGCGCTCGACCCGGTTCACCATCTGCCGGACGTTCCGCATGGACCGGCCCTTGAGGCTGAAGTCGGCCACCTCCAGGACCGCCTCGTCGCCAAGCTCGAGCGCGGTCAGCTCGCCCTCCCGGCACCAGACCTCGGCGGCGAGCTCGCCGCAGCCCATTACCGCGGGCACCCAGGCGTGCCGGGCCGCCTCGTCGAGGAACGCGTGGATGGCCCCGGGCCAGGCCTCCGGGTCGCCGAGCGGGTCGCCGCCGGCCAGCATCACCCCGGACACCACCCGGTAGCCGATGCAGGACTTCCCGGTCGGCGACCAGATGATGCTCTTGTCGCTGCGCAGCGTGAAGTAGCCGAGAGAGTCCCGGTCGCCCTGCTTCTTGAGCAGGTCGCGGACCCGCTCCGCGTCCTGCTGGCCCAGCCGCCCGGCGGGCCGGGCGGGCCGGAAGAACAGGTACGCGGTGACGATCAGCGTGAACAGGCCGAGCGTGCCGGTCAGGATGGCGAACAGGTCATTGCTCCGCTCGGGCGCGAAGTGGACCGGGCCGGACACGCCCACCAGGCCGTACACCACGTGCACCACGCGCTGCCAGAGCGAGTAGTCCTGGGCCAGGCCGCGGGCCAGCAGGATGTAGGTGAGCCCGATGGCCACGTCGGCCACCACCAGCCCGAGGAAGACCCACAGGGCGCGCCACCGGGTCCGCGGGTCGCCCACCGCGTAGAACTCGGCCCGGAAGTACAGCAGGGCGCCCACCAGGAGCGCCGAGATGCACGCGGTGGTGATCCGGCCCTCCCGGAACGGGATCACGTGCACCACGACGCTGACCGCGAGCAGCAGCGTCACGGCTTCCCAGGCGCGCCGCTTCCGCCGCTTCAGGCCGTGCGACAGCATCAGCAGGAGCAGGCCGATGATGACCGAGACCGTGTGCGTGACGTTGACCAGCGTGCCGGGCACGAACGGGTGCAGCCGGGACAGCCTGCTGGAGTAGACCAGGCCGGGCCGGACGACCTCGATGATGTCGGCCAGGCCGATCAGCAGGGCCAGCCAGCCGGCCGTGATCGGCACCCAGCGCCGCCGGCTCCGGCGGTCCGGGGGCCGCGGGGCCTGGTGCTCGGCCGCGGGCGGGCGGGCCGCCGGACCCGCAGCCACCGAGCCCGCGGCTGGGGCGCCCGAAGCTGGGGAGGCCGAAGCAGGCGAGTCGGCAACACTCAAAGTCTTGCCCCCGCCCGCAGGCTTTTCATCAGTCTCAGACATCTGCGTCACGCCCTGAATCACAGGCCACAAGCGTAGTCATGCGCCACTCAAACTGCGGGCATTCCGCCCACAGGGAACGTTACCCGGTGGCGCGCCGCCCGAATAGCAAGCTCATCGCTTCCATTCGGGTACTTTGACTTTCCCTGATGATCCCTCGAACTGCCGAGGTCACGGTCCTCGCGCCAGGCTTGCGCACGCCGCGCATCGACATGCACAGATGCTCCGCCTCGATCACCACCAGGACGCCCCGCGGTTCGAGGACGTTCATCAGCCCGTCCGCGATCTGCGTGGTCATGCGCTCCTGTACCTGCGGACGGCGCGCGTAAACATCCACGAGCCGGGCCAGCTTGGACAGCCCGGTGATCTGACCCTTTTCGTTTGGTATATAGCCGATATGCGCCATGCCAAAAAATGGCACCAAATGATGCTCGCACGTGCTGTAGACCTCGATGTCCCGCACCAGCACGAGTTCGTCGTGGTCGGCGTCGAACACCGTGGTCAGCACGTCCTCGGGCCGCTGCCCGAGCCCGGAGAACTGCTCCGCGTAGGCCCGCGCGACCCGGGCCGGGGTGTCCCGCAGCCCGTCCCGCTCGGGGTCCTCGCCGACGGCGAGCAGGATCTCCCGCACCGCCCGCTCGATACGGGGGGCGTCGAAGTCGGTGCTCACCGCTCTTCGCCGGGCGAACCGCCAGCCTGGCTCTGGCCCCCGTGCGGCGGCTGGCCCGACGATCCCTGGCCGCCCAGCGGGCCGGCCTGCCCGTTGCCCGCGGCCGGATGGTCGTTGACCTCCGACGCGGCCGTGAGGGCCAGTTCCTTGGGCGTCAGGACCGGCGGGCGGTCAGACGGGAGCCGCTTGCCGTACCCGGTGTAGGAGCCGCGGGTCGGGCGGGTCTTGATGGGGGCGAAGATCCGCAGCACCTCGTTGCGGCTCAGCGTCTCCTTGTCCATCAGGTTCAGGACCAGGTCGTCCAGGACCTCGCGGTAGGTGACCAGGATCTCCCACGCCTCGTCGTGCGCGGACTCGATCAGGCGGCGCACTTCCTCGTCGATCGTGGAGGCGATCTCCTCGGAGTAGTCCCGGGTGTGCGACATCTCGCGGCCCAGGAACGGCTCGCCGTCCCCGGTGCCGAACTTGCGCGCCCCGAGCCGCTCGCTCATCCCGTACTCGGTGACCATGCCCCGGGCGACCGAGCTGGCCTTCTCGATGTCGTTGGCCGCGCCGGTGGTGGGCTCGTGGAAGACCAGTTCCTCGGCGGTCCGGCCGCCGAGCAGCATGGCCAGCTGGTCCATCATCTCCGAGCGGGTGACCAGGAACTTATCTTCCTGCGGGGCGGACGCGGTGTAGCCGAGCGCCCGGCCGCGCGGGATGATCGTGATCTTGTGCACCGGGTCGGCGTTCGGCAGGGCGTGACCGACCAGCGCGTGCCCGCCCTCGTGGTAGGCAATGATCTTGCGCTCTTTCTCGGACAGCAGCACGCTCTTGCGCTCCGGGCCGGCCATGACCCGGTCGATGGATTCCTCCAGCGCGCCCATGGTGATCAGCGTGCCGTTGTGCCGGGCGGTCAGCAGTGCGCCCTCGTTGATCACGTTGGCCAGGTCGGCGCCGGTGAAGCCGGCCGTCCGCCGGGCGATGATGTCCAGGTCCACGTCGGGCCCGAACGGCTTGCCGCGCGCGTGCACCTTGAGGATGCCCCGGCGCCCGGCCAGGTCCGGCTGGGCCACCACGATCTGCCGGTCGAACCGGCCGGGGCGCAGCAGCGCCGGGTCCAGGATGTCCGGCCGGTTGGTCGCGGCGATCACGATGACGCCGCCCTTGACGTCGAAGCCGTCCAGCTCGACCAGCAGCTGGTTCAGCGTCTGCTCCCGCTCGTCGTGGCCGCCGCCGAAGCCCGCGCCGCGGTGCCGTCCCACGGCGTCGATCTCGTCCACGAAGACGATCGCGGGCGCGTTGGCCTTGGCCTGCTCGAACAGGTCGCGGACCCGGGAGGCGCCGACACCCACGAACATCTCGACGAAGTCAGAGCCTGAGATGGAGTAGAAGGGCACCCCGGCCTCGCCGGCCACCGCCCGGGCGAGCAGGGTCTTGCCGGTCCCGGGCGGCCCGTAGAGCAGCACGCCCTTGGGGATCTTGGCCCCGATGGCCTGGAACTTGGCCGGGTTCTGCAGGAACTCCTTGATTTCCTGGAGCTCCTCGATGGCCTCATCCGCGCCGGCCACGTCGGCAAAGGTGGTCTTCGGCGTGTCCTTGGTAATGAGCTTGGCCTTGGATTTCCCGAAGTTCATTACCCGGGAGCCGCCGCCCTGCATCTGGTTCATCATGAAGAAGAAGATCAGGATGATCAGGAGGAACGGCAGCCAGCTGAAGATAAGGCCCCACACCGAGCTGCTCTTGGGCACGTTGACGTTCCAGCCCTGCGGCGGGGCCTTCTGCTGGAGCAGCTGCGCGAGCTGCTGGCCCTCGTTGCCCACCCACGAGGCCTCGTACTTCTGGCCCGACTTGGTGGTGATCTGGATCGTCTGCTCTTTGTCGGTGAGCAGTGCCGACTTGACGTCGCCCTTCTGGATGAGGGAGACCACCCGGGACGTGTCCGTCTGGGTGTAGGAGTTACCTGAGCTGGCGTATTCGTAGACGACGAAGAAGACCAGCAGCATCACAAGGACCGCAACGAACGGCCCGCGGAAATAGCGCTTCAGATCCATCGATGACCGGCCCCGCCAGTTATGCGCGGGTTCCTCCTGACCAGCTTCATGTCCTGCCGATCCCGGCCGGACTGCCTTCCGCCTGAGTGAGCATGCCTGGCTTCCTTGTCATAGCCGGCTGCGCTTGTCATTCCCGGCCGCGCTGCCGGAACACCCGACGGTACACCCCGGCTAGCGCCGCCGGCACAGAGAAGCATCCGCCGGGACTCAGCGAGCCTTCGCAGGACTCAACGCTCCTCGTCGCCGTTCCTGTTCCCCGGCTGCGCGGCGGCCCCCGGTGGCGGATCGGCGGAGGCCTCCGGCGCGGGTTCCGCCGCGGTCCCGTACGACTCGTCACCTTTGTATACATGCGGCGCGAGGGTGCCGATGAACGGAAGATTCCGGTATTTCTCGGCGTAGTCGAGACCGTACCCGATCACGAACTCGTTCTCGATGTCGAAGCCGGTGTAGGCGACATCCACGTCCATCCGCACGGCCGCGGGCTTGCGGAGCATCACGCACACCCGCACCGACGCCGGGCCGCGCGAGCGCAGGTTGCCGACCAGCCAGGACAGTGTGAGCCCGGAGTCCACGATGTCCTCGACCACCAGGACGTCCTTGCCGGTGATGTCGGTGTCGAGGTCCTTCAGGATCCGGACCACCCCGGAGGACCGGGTCCCCGAGCCGTAGGAGGACACCGCCATCCAGTCCATCTGGACCGGCATGTGCATGGCCCGGGCCAGGTCGGCCATCACCATGACGGCTCCCTTGAGCACCCCGACGAGCAGTAGTTCGCGGTTGGCGTAATCGGCGTCGATCTGCGCGGCCAGCTCCGTCACCCGGGCCTGCAGCCGGTCGGCCGGGATCAGCACGTCCTTCAGGTCCGCACCTATGTCACTCGCGTCCACCGGTAGCCTCCGCCTCGGTCCGTTCCGGCGGCCCCGCCGTGACTGGCCCACCTCTGACTAGCCTGCCTGCGCTGAACAGCAGCCTCCCATACCGCCGTTGCACGCCGATGGCCCCGGGCAGGTCGGCCCCGCGCTGGCCGTGCCACCCGGTCACCAGGGCGTCCAGCGCGGCCACGTGGGCGGCGCTCAGCGAGCCCCCCGGGCAGCCCGCCAGCAGAGCCGCCTGGCGCAGGACCCGGGTCCGGATCGCCGGCGCCAGCGCCGCGAGCCCGTCAATGTCCGCAACGGAGAGGACCGCGGCGACTGCCCCGTCCCCGGCGTGCGCCGCCGGGGCGCAGGGCTGGATCCGCCACTCCTCGCCGCGGGCGATGGCGTCCAGGGCCTCGCAGTCCGCGCTGAGCTGGGCCGCGCTGCGGGCCAGCGCCTCCGTGATCCCCGGGCCGAGGGCCTCCTCCAGGGCGGGCAGGGCGTGGCGGCGGACCCGGACCCTGGCGTACGACGGGTCGGAGTTGTGCGGGTCGTCCCACGGCTCGAGGCGCTGCGCCAGGCAGGCCTCACGGAGCGCGGAGCGGCTGAGCCCGAGCATGGGGCGGCGGAAGCGGCCGCGCCTGGCGGGCATGCCCGCCAGGGCCCGCGCGCCGGAGCCGCGGGCCAGCCCGAGCAGCACGGTCTCAGCCTGATCGTCCCGGGTGTGGCCGAGCAGCACCGCCGCGGCGCCGGTCTGCTGCGCGACCTGCTCGAGCGCGGCGTACCGGGCGCGGCGCGCGGCGGCTTCCGGGCCGCCGGCCCCGGGAAACCGGTCCACGGTCACCCGGACCTGCCGCACCGGGTCGAGCCCGAGGGCGCCCAGAACGCCCGTGACCTTGTCCGCCTGGGCCGCCGAGCCCTCCTGCAGGCCGTGGTCCACGGTCACGCCGCCGCCGCGCAGCCCCCGCCGGGGGGCCTCATGGGCCAGGGCCGCGGCCAGGGCCAGGGAGTCGGCGCCGCCGGAGCAGGCGGCCAGGACCAGGTCGCCGGGCTCGAGGTCCGTAAGGGAACCCCGCACGCAGGCCCGCGCCCGGGCTACGGCGGGGTGCGGGCCCATCGCCGGTCAGCCGCCCGCGGCCAGCGCGCCTCCGCGGCCCACCCGGTCGAGCCACAGTTCCGGCCGGTCGAACTCGTCCTTCGTCGGCAGGGTCTGCGGCGACGTCCACACCTTGTTGAAGGTGGCCATCCCCGCCTCCTCCACGACCGCCTTGACGAACCGCGAGCCTTGCGCGTACTGCTTCATCTTCAGGTCGATGCCGAGAATGCGGCGCAGCGTGCGCTCCGTCCGCCCGGCCGTGCCGCGGCGCTCGTTGAACCGCTGCCTGATCTGCTCGACCGAGGGCACCACCTGCGGGCCGACGGCGTCCATCACGTAGTCACCGTGCCCCTCGACCAGGGTCATGACGCTGGTCAGGCGGTCGAGGATCTCGCGCTGCCGGGGAGTCTGGATGGCCTCGAGGACGCTGTCCCCGCCGCCGTCACGCACCGCGCCGGCCACGGCGTCCGCCGCGGAGCGGAGCCGTCCCAGGATCGTCGCCGGGTCCAGATCGGAGGCGAGCAGGAACTCCGTCATCTGCTCCTGGACGTACCCGCGCAGCCAGGGCACCGAGGTGAACTGGGTCCGGTGGGTCTCCTCGTGCAGGCACACCCAGCGGCGGAAGTCGTGCGGATTGACGCCGAGTTCACGCTCGACCATCACGATGTTCGGGGCGACCAGGGTCAGCCGGCCGGCGGGCGCGACGCCGTTCGGGGCGCTCGGGTCCGGCGGCAGGAAAAGCTCGTACTGGCCGAGCACCCGGCTGGCCAGGTAGGCCAGGATCAGCCCGGCCTGGACCCCGGTGACCCGGGATCCCACCGCCGTGACCACCGATCCGCCCGGCGCGTTGCCCCGTTCCCGCAGGCGCTCGGCGAGCGGGTCGAGCACGACCCGGAAACCGTCCACGTTGGCCCGGATCCATCCCGGCCGGTCCACGACCGCGACCCAGCCGCCGTCGTCGCTCGGGCCGGACATGCCGGTCACCGCCCGGACGGGCTCGGCCACCGTGTCGGCGAGCGCGCGGAGTTCCGCGACCACCGCTCGCGCCTCACCCATGCTGACCTGGGGTCCTGGCCGGGCCCACCTGACTCCGGTCGAGATGGCCACGTCCCAATCGATCATCTGCCCGCTGCTCACCCCTCCACCGTACGTGCTCAGCAGAGCCGGGGGGGCGCGCTGGGCCGTGGTTCACCGGCTCCGGCATCCGCAGCCGGCGAGAGCGGAGGCCATCCGGTCGAGGCCGCCGGCGGCCTGGCCCAGGTTCACGGGCCGGACCTGGTTGGTCATGAAGGCGAAGGCCAGCACCCGTCCGCTGGCGTCGTAGACCAGGCCGGCCAGGGTGGCCACCCTGCTCAGGTTGCCGGTCTTGGCCCGGACCAGGCCGCGGGACCGGGCGGTGAATCCGCTGAACACGCTCCCGCCCGGGGCGAGGGTGCCGGAGAAACCGGCCACGGGCATGCCGGTGATCGCGGCGCGCAGGTGGCCCTGGGCGCCCGCCGACGCCAGGCTGACCAGGTGGGCCAGCACAGCCGGGGCGATCCGGTCCTGGGGTGACAGGCCGGAGCCGTCGACCAGGTGGATCCCGCCGGGCATGCCCAGCCTGCGCAGCACGGCGGTGACCGCTGCGGCCGCGCCGCTGAACGAGGCCGGCCGGCTCTCACGCACGGCTACCTGGCGGGCCAGGTTCTCGGCGATCACATTGTTGCTCTCGCGCAGCATCCAGCCCACGATCGCCGACAGCGGCGGCGAGGAGACTGCGGCGAGGGTGGCCGCGGGCGCCGCCGCCTTCTCCTGGCCGGGCTGGCCGGTCACGCGGATGCCGTCGGCGCCCAGGAAAGCCGCGAAGGCGCTGGCCGCCTGCCCGGCGGGATCTGCGGACCGGGGCCGGAAGTTGCCGGGGTCGTCGGCGTCCTGCGGCGCGCCGCCCGGGGTCAGCCGGCCCTGGTCGACCTCGAGCGAGGTGATCGCGGTGACGTTGCCGGTGGTGACGTAGGACCCTGGCCACCCCGGCGCCAGCGGCGGCCCGCTGAACAGCGAGGTGTCGTAGCCCAGCCGGACCGAGTGGCGGCCCTGGGCCCGCAGCGCCCGGGCGGTCGCGGCAGCCAGGGTCTTGAGGGTGGCCGGCTGCGGGTAGTCCCCCGCGGGCACCGGGCCTGCGGCCAGGGTCGGATCTCCCCCGCCGACCAGCACGATCGACCCGGGCGAGCGGCCGGCGGCCACCCGGGTGGTGAACCGGGCCGCGGGGCCGAGGACGTCCAGCGCAGCGGCCGCGGTGACCAGCTTGGTGGTGGAGGCGGGCTGGAGCATGGCCGTGGCCCCGCGGGCGAATAGCACCCGGCCCGTGGCGGGGTCGATGACCTCCGCGCCGGCCTGCTTGCCGAGCATCCCGGAGCCGAGCACCCCGGACAGCGCGGCGGCCAGGCCGCGGCTGGTGGGCACCGGCGCCGAGGACCGGGCGCCCGCCAGTACCTGGCTGGCGGACGCGGCCGGGCGGGTGGCGACCCGCGCGATGTTCCACCGGGCCAGCTGGGCGGGCATGAGCGCGGCGACGGCTGCGCCGGCGCCCAGCGTGAACACGCTGATCATGGCGAGCGCGATCACCATGGTGGCCCGGAGCCGGTCCGGCCCTGGCCGGTTCACCACTGGCCGGTTCGCCAACGCCCATCCCCTCACGAGATGCTTAGATTCCGGAAGCGGGGATCCAGCCGACGCCGCCAGCCCCCGTGAGCCAGGACGGCGGCCTGGATACGTCCAGGCCCCGGAGTCAATCACCTTCGCGGCCAGGGAGCGACACCGTGGAATTCGATGTACTCATCGAGATCCCCAAAGGGCAACGCAACAAGTATGAGATGGACCATGAGAGCGGCCGCATCCGGCTGGACCGGATGCTGTTCACCTCGACCCGGTACCCCTCCGACTACGGCTATGTCGAGGACACGCTGGCCGACGACGGGGATCCACTGGACGCGCTGGTGCTCCTGGAGGAGCCCACGTTCCCGGGCTGCCTGATCCGCTGCCGGGCCATCGGCATGTTCCGGATGCGGGACGAGAAGGGCCTGGACGACAAGGTCCTCTGTGTCGCGTCCACCGACCCCCGGATGTCCAACCTCGCCGATATCGACGACGTGGCTGAGTTCGACCGGCTGGAGATCCAGCACTTCTTCGAGGTCTACAAGGCCCTGGAGCCGGGCAAGGAGGTCGAGATCGGCGGCTGGGTCGGCCGGGTGCAGGCGGAGAAGGAAATCCAGATCTGCCGCCAGCGGCTGATGGAAACTGCGGAGTAACACCCCGCGGCCGGTCAGCGCGGCAAGGAAGGCCCCGGTCACCGCCTGACCGGGCATGACCTGGCCAGGCCCGTTCGCGAGCAGGCCCTGTGATGCGCGACACTGTGCATATAACGTGCACAAGGAGGCACCCGTGGAACATGCTGAGGATGTGCTCAGCCGGGCGCCGCTGTTTGAGGCGCTCGATGATGAGGGTGCCAAAGCACTGCGGTCCCTGGTGACAGACGTCGATCTTGTCCGGGCGGAACGGCTGTTCGACGAGGGTGATGGCGGGGACCGGCTCTACGTGGTGCTCGAGGGCAAGATCAAATTGACCCGTGCGGCCCCGGACGGCCGGGAGAACCTGCTCAGCGTGCTCGGCCCGGGTGAGATGTTCGGCGAGCTCTCGCTCTTCGACCCCCGCCCGCGGACGTCGAGCGCGGTCGCGGTCACCGACACCCGGCTCGCCGCGCTGGCCCATGACGAGCTGCGGGACTGGCTGACCGGCCGCCCCGACGTGTCCCTGCATTTGCTGCGGGCCCTGGCCCAGCGGCTGCGCCGGGCCAACGACGTCATGGCTGACCTGGTGTTCACCGACGTGCCAGGCCGGGTGGCCAAGGCCCTGCTCGACCTGGCGGACCGCTTCGGCGAGCAGACCGCGGAGGGGCTCCAGGTCCACCACGACCTCACCCAGGAGGAACTGGCCCAGCTGGTCGGGGCGTCCCGGGAGACGGTGAACAAGGCGCTGGCCGACTTCGCGGCCCGGGGCTGGCTGACCCTGTCCGCCAAGTCCGTTCTGATCATCGACGCGGACCGGCTGGCCAGGCGCGCCCACTGAGAGTAGCCAGCACTGACCACGGGCGACCCACGGCACCGGGTCAGGCGCTGATTCCCGAGGGCAGTTCCCCACAACCGGCCAGGTAGTCGAGCTGGGCCCGCACCGACCACCGGGCGAAGGGCCAGAGGCTGCGGTCCACGTCGGCGTACACGCGGGCGACGATCTCCTCGCCGGTCCGGTCCCCGGCGGCGAGGGCGGCACGGATCTCGGCGAGCCGCTCCTGGCGGTGCGAGATGTAGAAGTCGAGTACCCCGGCCGGGTCGGCGAGCAACGGCCCGTGACCTGGCAGCAGCGTGCCCAGCTGCTGCTCGTCCGCGAGCGCCCGCAGCCGGTCCAGGGTGGCCAGGTAGTCGGCCAGATTGCCGTCCCCGGCGATCACGGTGGTGCCCCGGCCCAGCACGGTGTCCCCGGTCAGCAGCGCGCCATCGGCGGACAGCAGCAGGCAGACCGAGTCGGCCGTATGGCCGGGCGAGGCCACCACGCGCAGCTCACAGCCCGCGTCGGTGAGCACGTCCCCCGGCCCCAGGCCTTCCCCTGTGCTGCTGCCCCCGGGGCCGCTGCCCCCGGGGCCGCTGCGCTCGCCCGGGCTACGCCGCAGCGCCGGGTCCGCGGCCAGCACCGGCGCCCCGGTCAGGCTGGCCAGCCGGGCCGCGCCGGCCGAGTGGTCCAGGTGCCCGTGGGTGAGCAGGATGCGGCCGATCCGCTGCCCCGCGGCGGCGGCCAGGTCCCCGACCCGTCGCAGGTGTGCTTCGTCGTCCGGCCCCGGGTCCACCACCATCGCCACCGCCGACCCCGGCTCGGCGATCAGCCAGGTGTTGGTTCCGTTGAGGGTCATGGGCCCGGGGTTCGGGGCGAGGATGCAGCGGGCCCGCGCGGTGCCCGAGCCGTCGACAGGCACGAGCGCGTCCGGCGGCGGGGTACTGCCCGGCGGGGGGCTGTCCGCCGCCGTCACCGGGCTTCCCGGGACGTTCGCGCCGTCCGGCAAGAAGAACCCCGCCGGCCACTCGGCCAGGCCTGACGGCCCGCCCTCGCGAGCCGGTACCAGATGGCACTCACAGGGGGTACTCCAGGTTCAGCTCGGCGGTCAGCCAGAGGGCGTCATCGGTCTCGACCACCGCAGGCGTCACCGGCCGCAGGTCGCGGGGGGCCCGCAGCGCCGTCTCCACCTGCCCGCAGGCGCCCACCTCGGCCAGGCACACCGCGGTCGGGGGCATCAGCCGCAGCTCACGCTGGCGGGCGGCCCGGATCGCCGCCTCCGGCTGCCACCAGGCCACCTCCTCGGCCTCGCCGCCGACGTCCCTGGTCCGCTGGCCGGGCGGGATGGCGGCGATGAAGAACCGGGTGTCATACCGGCGGGCCTCGACGACCGGGGTGATCCAGCGCGCCCAGGGACGCAGCAGATCCGAGCGCAGCACCAGCCCGCGGCGGCCGAGGAAGCCGGCCAGGGACTGCGAATGATCCAGCAGGGCCTGCCGGTCCGCCTCCCACTCCGGGCCGCTGGTGTCCGCGACCACGGTGCCGGCGCCGGGGCCTGCCAGCAGCACGCCGGATTCCTCGAACGTCTCCCGGACCGCGGCGCAGACGAGCGCCCGCGCCAGCGCCGGGGGGGTGTCCAGGACCCGGCCCCATTCCTGGCCATCCGGCCCGGCCCAGGCCATGCCCTCCTCGGCGTCCCGCGGGTCCACGGAACCGCCGGGGAACACGAACACGCCGGGGGCGAAGGCCATGGACCGGGCCCGGCGGAGCATGTACACCTCGATGCCGGGCGGGCCGGGATCTGCCGCGGCGGGCCGCAGCAGCAGCACCGAGGCGGCGTCCCGCGGGGTCACTGGGTCCTTCCGGCCGCTGAGGACGTCGCGGGCCTGCTCGGCCAGCGCGGACGGCAGGCGCAAGATCGCGTGGTCTGGCGGGAACTGGCGGGCCGGCCCCGTGCTGGCCGGTTCAGTCACGCGGCAGGTCACCGACCTGGGCGATCAGCTCGACCTCGACGGGAGCGTCGAGCGGGAGGACCGCCATCCCGACGGCGCTGCGGGCGTGCCGGCCCGCCTCGCCGAAGACCTCGAGGAGCAGCTCGCTGGCCCCGTTGACGACCTGGGCCTGCTGGGTGAAGTCGGGCGCACTGGCCACGAACCCGGTCACCTTGACCACGCGCACTACCGCCGACAGGCCGCCGGACACCGACGCCACCGCGGCGAGCGCGTTCAGCGCGCACACCCGGGCGAGCGCCGCGGCTTCCGCCACGCCCACGTCGGCGCCGACCTTGCCGGTCATCAGCAGTGCGCCGTCGACCAGCGGGAGCTGGCCGGCGGTGTAGACGTACGAGCCGGTGCGCACGGCAGGCACGTAGGCCGCCAGCGGCGGGGTGACCACCGGCAGCTCCAGGCCCAGGGCGGCGAGCCGCTCCTCAGGGGAGCCGCCCGCGGCAGCCGGACCGGGCGTCATGACTCGCCCTTGGCCCGCTTCATATAGGCCACCAGCTGCTCAGGGTTCGGGCCCGGCACCAGCGCCACGAGCTCCCAGCCGTCGTCGCCCCAGTTGTCCAGGATCTGCTTGGTCGCGTGCACCAGCAACGGCACCGTCGCATACTCCCACTTTTGCATGGCGCTACCCTAGCGGGCGGCGGGGCGGTCTTCAGGGTGGCGCCAGGCGTGAGCTACGGCCTCCGGCCGTCCGGGGTTTAGTGCCCGTCGGCGGGGGGCGACCCCGCGGTCCCCGGGTCGGCCGTGGTTCCAGGAGCCGCCGTCGTGCCGGGCTCCTCATCGAGCCCGGCAGGGATGGTGAACGCGCTGGTCGCCGTGGCGTCGGTGTCGGCCGGGGCGGGCACGGCCTCCGGGACCGGCGGGATGACCCCCTCGTCCAGCTCCGGCACGGGCGCCTCGGGGATCTCCGGGAGCGGCGCGTCCGCGATCTCGGTCACCGGCGGGGCGCCTCCGACCTCGGCCGCGGCCTCCGCCGCCGCGAGCTCGGCATCCCCGGTGTCCGCCGGCGGCGACGCCACACCCTGCGACTCGGCCGGCGCGGGCGCATTCCGGTCGAAGAACCGGAGCAGCTCGACCGGCACCGGCATGACCAGCGTGCTGTTCTTCTCCGCGGCGACCTCGACCACGGTCTGAAGCAGCCGGAGCTGCAACGCGGCCGGGTCGCGGGCCATCACGTTGGCCGCCGCCGCCAGCCGCTTGGAGGCCTGGTACTCACCGTCGGCGGAGATGATCCTGGCCCGCCGTTCCCGCTCGGCCTCGGCCTGCCGGGACATGGACCGCTTCATGCCTTCCGGCAGGTTCACGTCCTTGAGCTCGACCCGCTCGACCCGGATACCCCACGGACCCTCGGTCGGCTCGTCGATGATCCGGCGCAGTTCGCGGTTGACCGTGTCCCGCTCGGCGAGCAGCTGGTCCATCTCGGACTGGCCGATGATCGACCGCAGCGAGGTCTGGGCCTGCTGGGAGACCGCGAACATGTAATTCTGGACGTTCACGACCGCCTTGATCGGGTCGATGACCCGGAAGTACACCACGGCGTCCACCCGGACACTGACGTTGTCCCGGGTGATGCCCTCCTGGGCGGGCACCGCCATGGCGATGATCTGCATGTTGACCTTCTGCATGCGGTCGCCGACCGGCCGCAGGATGGTCAGCCCGGGAGGCCGGGTTCCGGGCAGGACCCGGCCGAACCGGAACACGATCCCCTGCTCGTACTGCTGCACTACCCGGAGCGACCGGCCGACCACCGTCAGCCCGCCCACGATGATCAGCACGAGGATGACAACCAGGGCTGCGACCATCGGACACACCTCTTCTCATCGCTGAGGTCCCCCGCCGTCTGGCCCTACGACTCCAGCCTAGTGACAAAGTGGGCGCGCGCCACTTCGCAAACGTGGCGAAGGTCACTGCTCTGGGGAACCGGCCCGTCCGGCGCGGAACAGGCCCCCGCTCCGGGGATTCGCCCCATGCCCTCGGAGGATGTGGTGGCCGGGCGACGATAGCCTGCTTCGAGTGAGGCCGCGGGACACGGACTGGGAAGGTGTCCGGCTGCACGTCGTCACCGGCAAGGGCGGGACGGGCAAGACGACGGTAGCCGGGGCGCTGGCCATCGCGCTCGCGGCCGGCGGCCGGCGGGTGCTGCTCATGGAGGTCGAGGGACGCCAGGGCATCGCCCGGCTGTTCGACTCCCCGCCCCTGCCTTACGCCGAACGGCGGGTCGCGGTGGCCCCGGCCACGCCGACCCTGCCCGGCGGGGAGGTGTACGCGCTCGCCGCCGACCCCGAGGCGGCCCTGGTCGAGTACCTGGAGATGTTCTACAACCTCCGGCACGCCGGGACCGCCCTGACCCGCCTGGGCGTGGTCGACTTCGCCACCACGATCGCCCCCGGCCTGCGCGACGTGCTGCTGACCGGCAAGGCCGTGGAGGCCACCCGGCGCCGGTCCGGTGGCCGGCTCTACTACGACGCGGTGATCATGGACGCCCCCCCGACCGGCCGGATTGGCAAGTTCCTCAACGTGGCGACCGAGGTGTCGGGCCTGGCCAAGATGGGGCCGGTCCGGGGGCACGCCGATACGGTGCAGAGCGTCATCAAATCCCCGCAGACCGCCGTGCATTTCGTCACGGTCCTGGAGGAAATGCCGGTTCAGGAGACCCTGGACGGCGTGGCGGAGCTGCGCGGGCTCGCCCAGGGCGGCCTCCAGCTCGGCGGCATCATGATCAACATGGTGCGCCCGGTGGACCTCACCGAGGAGCAGCTGCAGGCGGCGGCGGGCGGGACCCTGGACGAGCACGAGCTGGACACCGGCCTGAAGGCGGCCGGCATCGAGGACCGCCGCGGGCTGGCGGCCAGCCTGGCCGCGGAGCTGACCGAGCACGCCCGGGAGGAGCTGGCCCAGCGGGCCCAGCGGACCCGGGTGGCCGAGGCCGGGCAGCCGTGTTACGACCTCCCGCTGATCACGGACCAGATGGACCTGGCCGGCCTGTACCGGCTGGCGGCGGCGCTGCGCGAGCAAGGAGCGGCCTGATGCGACCGGGGCCAGCCCTGGAGGTGGACCGCCTGCTGGATGATCCGCGGACCCGGATCATCGTGTGCTGCGGCTCGGGCGGGGTCGGCAAGACCACCACCGCCGCGGCCCTGGGCCTGCGCGCCGCCGAGCGGGGCAGGCACGTGGTCGTGCTCACCGTGGACCCGGCCCGGCGCCTCGCGCAGTCGATGGGCCTGTCGTCCCTGGACAACACCCCGCGGCCGGTCCCGTGCGCGGCGGCTGAGGCAGCGGGCGGCAGCCTGCACGCGATGATGCTGGACATGAAGCGCACCTTCGACGAGATCGTCGAGGCGCACTCCGACCCGGACCGGGCCGCGCAGATTCTGGCCAACCCGTTCTACCAGTCGCTGTCGTCGAGCTTCGCCGGCACGCAGGAGTACATGGCCATGGAGAAGCTGGGCCAGCTGCGCCGGGCGGACGAGTGGGACCTGATCGTCGTGGACACCCCGCCGAGCCGGTCGGCGCTGGATTTCCTGGACGCCCCGCAGCGCCTGGGCCGGTTCCTCGACGGGCGGCTGATCCGGCTGCTGACCGCGCCGACCAAGGCGGGCGGCCGGGCCTACCTGAAGTTCGTGACGGCGGGCTTCACGATGGTGACCGGCGTGATCACCAAGGTCATCGGCGCCCAGATGCTCCGTGACGTGCAGACGTTCATCGCGGCCTTCGACACGATGTTCGGCGGGTTCCGTGAGCGGGCCGACGACACCTACCGGCTGCTCCAGGCGCCCGGCACCGCGTTCCTGGTCATCGCCACCCCGGAGCCGGACGCCCTGCGTGAGGCGTCGTACTTCGTGGACCGGCTGTCCTCGGATCAGATGCCGCTGGCTGGCCTGATCGTCAACCGGGTGCACCGTTCGCCCGCGGCCCACCTGTCCGCTGCGCGCAGCCTGGCGGCCGCCGAGGTGCTGCAGCCCGTCCCGGGGTCCGGGGAAAACCCTTCCGACCTGGGTGAAAACGGGCACGGCAACGGGAACGGCCTGCCCGTCCCCGAAGCGGGCCCCCCTGACCTGCGGGGGATGCCTGCCGCGGCTGCGACCATGTCACGTCATCCGCTCACCGCGACCGCACTGCGCTTGCACGCAGAGCGGATGCAGCTGGCTGAGCGGGAGCGTCGGCTCGAAGAAAGCTTCTCAGCAGCTCACCCGGTGATCCCGATGGCCGAGGTCCTCGCGCAGCCAGAGGACGTCCATGACCTCGATGGCCTGCGCTCAGTGGGGAAGGAACTCGCCCGGGGGGTGAGGCTCAGCTAGCGACGCTGCTCGCTGAGCGATTTCATCGTCTTGTCAGCTAGCAACCAGTTCGTCGTCTGAGTCACTGTGCTCGTACTGGTTGCGAGCGTGCTCCAGCAGTTCCCGCCACGACGTCACGTCGGGACGGCGGCGGAGCAGAGCCCGGCGCTCACGTTCGGTCATGCCGCCCCACACGCCGAACTCGATGCGGTTGTCCAGTGCATCGGCGAGGCATTCGGTGCGGACGGTGCAGCCGCGGCAGATCAGCTTGGCCCGGTTCTGCGCCGCACCCTGGACGAAGAGCTCGTCAGGGTCCGTTCCCTTGCATGCGGCGCGGGCGGTCCAGTCTGTGATCCACATGTGGCCCACTCCTCCTGATCGTCACGGCCCGGAAGGTCGTCACGCCGGATGGCGTTTACCTGGGGTCCAGGGGCAGGCGCTTTCACGCCTGTTTCCGTTGTCGGTGTTGCGGAAAAGTAACTTACGGAAGACTAGGGGGTCAGCGCCAGAGCCCGTTGGGCCCATTTCGCGCATAGCCCGCCTGGGCTATGCCATGCCTGCCGAGTGGTTACCGTTCCGCGCGGCAAACTAGCCTCTCGCGAGCGGACATCTTACGCAAGCGGCAGGGCGTACCCTGAGGACCGTGTTGACACGAGGACTGATCGGGCGGGCCGGTATCGCAGGCCGCGTGGCGCTGCTGGCCGTGGTCGCGGGGCTGCTCGGCGGCGCCCTGGTGGTGCCCGCGGTGGGCGCGGTCGGGATCGTGACCCGGAACACTGCGAACAAGTTCAACAACATGAAGACCGGGGTCATCCACCAGCTCCCGGTCCGTTCCGAGATCCTGGACAGCAAGGGCCGCCTGCTGGCCTACTTCTACCCCCGTGGCATCGACCGCGAGCCGGTGAGCTACAACCAGATCTCCCCGATCATGCGCAAGTCGATCGTGGCCATCGAGGACTCCCGGTTCTACCAGCACGGTGCCATCGACGTCCGGGGCACCGTGCGCGCCCTGGTCAACGACATCCAGCACAAGACGGTCCAGGGCGGGTCCACGCTCACCCAGCAGTACGTGAAGAACGCGCTGATCCTGACCGCCCCGAACGCCCAGCAGGCCCAGTCGGCGTACGCCCCCACGCTGACCCGCAAGATCAAGGAACTGCGCCTGGCCATCCACGTCGAGAAGACGCTGTCGAAGGACCAGATCGTGGCGGGCTACCTCAACGCGGCGTTCTTCGGCACGTTCTACGGTAACCAGGCGGTGGGGGTGGGGGCCGCGGCCGAGCGGTACTTCGACACCACCGCGGCCAAGCTGACCCTGCCCCAGGCCGCCCTGCTGGCCGGGATGGTGGAGAACCCGGTGAGGTACGACCCGGTCGCGCACCCGGGCTACGCGCTGAGCCGGCGCAACATGGTGCTGGCCCGGATGGCCCAGCTGCACATCATTACCCAGGCGCACGCGGTGGCCGTCGGCAAGAAGCCGCTGGGTCTGCACCTGTCCCCGCTGCAGACCGGCTGCACCAGCGGCTCGGCCAAGAGCGCGGCGTTCTTCTGTGATTACGTCGTGTCGCTGATGAAGCAGGACAACGCCTTCTCCCAGGCCTGGAACGTCCTGAACAGCAGCGGGGGACTGAAGATCTACACCACGCTGAGCCGGCAGGACGAGCGCGCGGCCAAGCAGGCGGTGAACTACATGGTCCCGCAGCCGCCGAACGGCGCCAACCCGGGTGCCAACGCAGCGTCCGAGGTGCTCATGCAGCCCGGCTCCGGACGGATCCTGGCCATCGCCAACGACCGGTCCTACGGCACCGGGAAGAACCAGACGACCGTGAACTACGCGGTAAACACGCCGTACGACGGCGGTATCGGGGTGCAGACCGGCTCCTCGTCCAAGCTGTTCACGCTGCTCACCGCGCTCGAGCAGAACGTGCCGTTCGGCTTCCCGCAGAAGGTGACCACCCCGGCCACGCTGACCGGCTACACCAACTGCAAGGGCCAGCCGACCGGTACCTACAACCTGGTCAACGACTCGCCGTCCGAGAAGGGCGCATTCACCCTGTACACCGCCACCACCCAGTCGGTGAACGTCTACTACGCCATGCTTGAGCGCAAGGTCGGCCTGTGCAACGTGGTCAAGACCGCCGACGCCCTGGGCGTGACCCGCGCGGACGGCAAGTCCCTGCTGAAGTGGGACGGCCCGAACTCGCCGCCCGCCGATGACCTCCCCGCGTTCACCCTCGGCGCGGTTAACGTGTCCCCGATGAGCATGGCGGAGGCCTACGCGACCGTTGCCGCCCGCGGAATGAGCTGCACGCCGATCGCCGTGGACAAGATCGTCAGCAGCACGGGAGCCAAGCTGCCGGTCCAGAAGCCCCACTGCCACCAGGCGATACCGGCCGGTGTCGCCGACGCGGCCAGTTACGTCCTCCAGGGCGTGCTGACCTCCGGGACCGCAGCGGCCCTGGGGGGCATCGGCCGCCCGGCCGCGGGCAAGACGGGCACGTCGGACAGCTTCGACTACGCCGCTTTCGGCGGCTACACCCCCGACCTGGCCGGCTATGTCTCCGTGTTCAACCCGGTGGACCCGGTCAAGTTCCCGATGCAGGGTGCCGGGGCGTGCTACCGGCTCGGCTGCGACGGTGCGGGCATGTTCGGCGCGGACGCGCCCGGGCACACCTGGCAGATGACGTTTGCGCATGCGGTCCTGGCCAACCCGCCGCAGAACTTCGTGGCGGCGGACATACCTGGCGTGCTCTGGTCGATGGGCAACGGCCAGAGCAACCCCGCCCCGCCGAAGAAGGGCAAGCCCGGGAACGGCGGGGGCGGCAACGGCAACGGGAACGGCCCCGGCGGGGGCGGCAACGGCGGCAAACCGCCCGCCCACTAGCGGCAGGGCGCCCGGGGGTCCCCGGCGCGCGGGCCAGCCGGCCCAGGCCCGCCTGGTCGACGGGAACCAGCCCGGCTGGCCGTGACTAGCCCGGGCGGCCGAGCTGGCGGCGGACCTCGGCGGCGACCCGGCCTCCGTCCGCGCGGCCCGCGGTCTGCGGCGTGACCACCTTCATGACCTGGCCCATGGCCCCCATGCCGGTGGCCCCGGTCTGCTCGATCCCGGCGGTGACGAGGGCGGCGACCTCGTCGTCGCCCAGCTGGGCCGGGAGGTACGCGTCCAGCACCTTGCCCTCGGCTTGTTCCGCCGAGGCCTGCTCCGCCCGCCCGGCCGAGGCGAAGGCGTCCGCGGCTTCCCGCCGCCGCTTCGCCTCCCTGGTCAGCACCGTGACGACCTCGTCGTCGCTGAGCTCGCGGGAGGTGCTCCCGGCGACCTCGGCCGTGGACACGGCGGTCAGGGCCATGCGCAGGGTGCGGGTCCGGACGTCGTCCCGGGCCTTCATCGCGGCGGTGAGATCGGCCCGCAACTGATCCTTGAGTGCTGCCATGGGTCCATCCTGCCCTGTCCGCCCGCCCGCCGTGCTCCCGCTCCGGGCCAGATAACGAACCGCCCGCGGCCTGGTCCGGCAGGCGCACTCAGTCGCGGACCGGGCACGGCGCGGACATGGCACCATAGTGGGATGCGATCACGAGCCCTCCAGGCCCTCGGGACCGCGGCCGTGCTGGGCGGGACAGCGTTCGCCTACGGCTCGGTCGCCGAGCGGAACTGGTTCGCCCTGCGCCGCCTCGACGTTCCCGTGCTGCCCCCCGGCGCGTTGCCGCTGCGGGTGCTGCACATCTCCGACATGCACCTGACGCCCGGCCGGCACCGGCTGATGTCCTGGGTCAGGTCACTCGATGCGCTCGCGCCTGACCTGGTGGTCAACACCGGCGACTCCATCGCCCACGCGCACGCGGTCCAGCCGTTCCTGGACGCCCTCGGCCCGCTGCTGGACCGGCCCGGAGTGTTCGTGTACGGGTCCAACGACCTGTACTCCCCGGCGCCCAAGAACCCGCTGCGGTACCTGTGGCGGGACAGCAGCCACGAGCATCTGCGGCATATCCCGGACCTGCCCTGGGCCGAACTCGGGGCGGGGATGGCCGCCGCCGGGTGGCTCGACGTGAACAACCGCCGTGGCCGGGTCAAGGCCGCCGACCTCGATATCGAGGTCGGCGGGGTGCACGACTCGCACACCAACCGAGACCGTTACCAGAACATCGCCGGGCAGCCGGATCCCGGCGCGGACCTGCGCCTGGGCTTGATGCACTCGCCGGAGCCGCGGGTCCTCGATCAGTTCACCGCGGACGGCTACGACCTGCTGCTGGCGGGTCATACACACGGCGGCCAGCTCCGCATCCCGCTGTATGGGGCCCTGGTCACTAACTGCGGCATCGACCGCGAGCGGGTCAGCGGGCTGCATCGGCACCCGGCGGCTCCGCCCTCTCCCGGGGAGCCTGACACCAGGCCGTGGCTGCACGTGTCGGCCGGGCTCGGCACCTCGCCATGGGCCCCGGTCCGGTTCGCCTGCCGGCCGGAAGCCACGCTGCTCACGCTGGTGCCGAGGATCGGCTAGACTGCCGGAGGTTCCGGGGAAATCGGCCGCCCCGGGGGCCCAGGCCCCCGAACTGGCCGGCGGGGTGTGGCGCAGCTTGGCAGCGCGCTTCGTTCGGGACGAAGAGGCCGCCGGTTCAAATCCGGCCACCCCGACCAGCTCAACGGCCACTTGCGATCTTTGCAGGTGGCCAGTCTTTTTAAGCGAGACAGGTGCCGAGGTCTTGCCGTGGAAGATCAGTGTCAAGGGTGGCGCTTGCGGAAGCGTCAGCGACGCGCCCTCGGGCGCGCCCTTGACGGTGATCTTTGCGCGGCGACAGGATGCCCGGCGCGAGGAGGACGGCCCGGTCAGATTACGCAGGCGCGGTCACCGGGCAGCGTTACAGCCTGTGCCACGGGAGGACGGACCTCTCTCGACTCGGCCACCCTTGACACCTAATACTGCAACGGCACTTATGCCGTTGGGTGCATCATGCTGTGCGTGGTGCTGGAGATGGCTGCGGGTGAGCTGGACCGGCTGCATGAGCTGATCGCGGGACGGTTCGGGCGGGCGGAGCCGCGGGCCCGGGTCCGGGCGTATGTGTCGGGGCTGGTTGCGGGGCTGGAGCGGAAGAACGGCTGGACGCTGGCTGAGCAGGCCGGGGAGCTGGGTCCGGACGGGATGCAACGGCTGCTGCGACGGGCGGACTGGGACACAGACGGTGTCCGGGATGACGTCCGGAGCTATGTGTCCGGGCAGCTCGGCGACCCGGGCGGGGTGCTGATCGCCGATGAGACCGGGTTTATCAAGAAGGGCACCCGGTCGGCCGGGGGTGCAGCGGCAGTACTCCGGAACAGCTGGACGGACCGAGAACTGCCAGGTCGGGGTGTTCCTGGCCTATGCCTCGGTGTACGGGCACGCGCTGGTCGACCGCGAGCTTTACCTTCCGAAGTCCTGGACCGAGGACCGGGACCGGTGCCGGGCGGCCGGCGTCCCTGACGAGACGGGGTTCGCGACCAAGCCGCAGCTGGCTCAGGCGATGATCAGCCGGGCGATCGAGGCCGGGGTGCCGTTCGCCTGGTTCACTGCGGACGAGGCCTACGGGCAGGCCAAGTGGCTGCAGGCCTGGCTGGAAGAACAGGACGTGTCCTACGTGATGGCCGTCCGCCGCAGCGACACCTTCACTATGCCCGGCGGGGAGCACCGGGCTGATGACCTGATCGCGGGCGTCCCGGCCCGGGCCTGGCAGAAGATCTCGGCCGGCGCCGGGGCGCACGGCCCGCGCGAGTACCACTGGGCCCGGGTGCCGGTCCGGCCCGGCGCCAAACGCGGCCGCGGGCACTGGCTGCTGGCCCGCCGCTCCCTGACCAGCCCGGACGAGATCTCCTACTACGCCTGCTACGGGCCCCGCCGGTCCAGCACCGCCGACCTGGCCTGGACCGCGGGCAGCCGCTGGCATATCGAAGAGTGCTTCCAGCAGGCCAAGAACGAAACCGGGCTGGACCACTACCAGGTCCGCACCTGGCGCGCCTGGTATGCCCACGTCACCTTGTCGATGCTCGCCCTGGCCTGGCTGTCCGCCGCCCGCGCCCAGGCCGCAAAAGGGGAACCGGCACCGGCGACCCGGGCATGATCGGCTACACGCTAGCGGAAATCCGCCGCCTCCTGTTCAAGATCATCCTGCAGCCGCCACCCGACCCCGAACACGCCTGGTCCTGGTCCCGCTGGCGCCGAAAACGCCAGCACCAGGCCCGCATCTGCCACTACAAGCGACGAGGCTACGCCCTCACATAAGTGCCGTTGCAGTATTAATACTCCAGCGACACTTCGTAACCATGCGGTGTGGTGACCGTAGAGGTGTGCCGACACTCAACGCGGGCTGCGCCGACTCCGGTAGGCCGCGACGCTGGCTCGGTGCGCGCAGGTTCGGGTGCAGTACTGCTTCGAGCCGTTGCGCGAGAGGTCCACGAAGGTGGACCGGCAGCTCGGCCCGGCACATACGCCGAGACGAGTCGGACCGAGCGTGGCGATCACAGAGGCCAGCGCGCTGAGCGTGGTCGCGGCCAGGTGCGCCGAGCAGCGGTCGGTGTCGGAGGTGACCTCGGTCCACCAGCGGTCGTGATCGTGGCGCAGCGCCGGGGTGGCGCGGCTGCGACGCAGACCGCCATTGACCAGGGCCGCAGCTCCAACCGCGTCGGTGCTCGCTCGTTCGAGCACGGCACGAACCGTCTCGCGCAACGCGTGGACCTCCGCCAGGTCGGCGCGGGTGAGACCCCGCCGCAGACCGGTCCCTTGATCCGCGGCCGAGCTCGGAGGCTCGGCCGGTCCGACCGGGGAATGGTCGTCGAGGAAGTCCCGGAGCTGCTCAACGGTCTCGAGCGCATCCTCTCCCTTGATCGGCTTCAAGGTGTTGGCAAGATCGACGGCCGTCTGGACCGCCGATGGGCTGTAACACGCATCAAGCATTTGACGTGTCTCCTAGCGTTCCCTAATGTGACACCCATAGTACCTGTCACATGTCACAACATACTTGGGAGGAGAAGACGATGCCGCAGACGATCCCGTCTGAAGGGGCCCTCAGCGGCGGATTGAACCACGCCCCGGACGGGCGCTGGCTGGGGCTGGCCCTGGGGATGCTGGTGCTGCCACAGTACGTAGCACTGGGAGCACCGTCGGTGGCGCTGCCGGCCATCGGCCGCGCGCTCGCGGTGCCGTTCGGGGCCACGGCATGGATCCTCGCCGCATGGTCGCTGACCTCCGCGCTCGCGATGCCGGTCGCGGGCCGGCTGATGGCCCGGTGGAGCCCCTTCCGGGTACTCGTCGGCGGGGTCGTAGCACTCGCCGCGGGCTCGGCGCTCGCGGGAGCCGGCCCGACGCTGCCAGTCGTGATCGTCGGTCGACTGATCGGTGGCGCCGGGGCGGGTGCGACCGTGATCGCCGTCTTCGCCGCGGTCACCGCCCTTCCCGGGCGGGAACGGATCCGTGCGCTGGGAATCATTGCAGCCGCCAGCGCGACGGCGTCGGCGTGCGGGACCCTGTTGGGCGGGGCGGTCACCGCATGGCTGGGGTGGCGTGCCGTGCTCGCGATCCCGGTCCTCGCGCTGCCCCTCCTGCTGGCCGCATTGGCGGGCAGGCGCACGTTCACCCTGATCGGTGGCGGTGAGTGGGACGGCTCGGCCGGGCGACTCGACATCGTCGGCGCGGCCGTGCTGTCGGTACTCGCCAGCTCGTTGATCACGTTGCTGCAGGCACACTCGGTCGGCCTGCCCACTCCGGTCACGCTCGTCGTGGCTGCCGCCGGGGCGCTCGCCGCCGTGGGACTGTGGTGGCGCGTGCGACGCACGCCCGACGGGTTCGTGCCCCGGCGGGTGATCGCGGCCCGCGGCTTCCTGTCGGCCGGGCTCGTCGGCGGGACGGTCTTCGCCGGCTACTACGGAGTGCTGTTCCTCGCCCCGTCCCTGATCGAACAGGCCACGGGCGGTAGCGCCCTCGAAGCCGGCGCGCTCTTGGTCCCGGCCGCCGCCTGCTCGGTGCTGGCAGGGCGGCTGGTCGGCGCCTTGACCGACCGGTTCACCGGTTGGCAGGTGTCGGCCGGGCTTGCGGCACTCACCGTCGTCGGCGTGCTCGTGGTCGCGGTCTTCAACGGGCCGATTCCGGTCGTCGTCGGCGCGGCGCTGACCGTGTGTGGCTTCGCCGGCGCCCAGGCCGTACTGGTGGGCCTCGCACCCGAACTGGTCGCCACGCGCGACCGCGACACCGCACAGGGCCTGCTCAACTTCATGATCTTCCTGGGTGGCGGGATCGGTCCGGCCGCTGTCGCGGGCCTGTCCGGCATCGCGTCGGTGCCGGTGGCCCTCGCCGCGCTCGCGGCACTCCCCCTGGCCGGACTCGTCCTCAGCCTGACCCGGCGCCCTGGCGCCGGCCGCCGACCCGAACCTGACAACACGCGTGGGAGCCAGCGAAGGCGGTCCGCACCTCCGAGCCGGTCGACGGCTTCACCCTGACCTACATCTGATCCGGTAACGCCTTACCGAGGAAAGGAGCCCCGGCTATGGCCACCGAGCCATTTGAGGTCAGCATCACCGAAGCCGAGATCGCGGATCTGCGTGAACGGTTGCGACGGACGCGCTGGCCCGAGCCCGAACCGGTGGACGACTGGTCACAGGGGTTGCCGCTGGCTTATGCGCAGGAGCTTTGCCGCAGCTGGACCGAGGACTACGACTTCGGGTTCGCCGAGCGGCTGGTCGCCTCCCGCGCGCGGATCGTCGCCGCTGCGGATGAGGCCCGGCGGCGGATCCAGCGTGACCTGCACGACGGCACCCAGCAGCAGCTGGTCTCGCTGATGCTCGACCTGCGCCAGGTGCAGGCAGCGGCGCCGCCCGAGCTAGAAGGCGGCCTGTCGCGCATCGCCGATCGGGTCACCGACCTGTTTGACCAGGTGCGGGAGATCTCCCACGGGATCCACCCCGCGATCTTGTCCGAGCGGGGCCTGACACCGGCGCTCAAAGCGCTGGCCCGCCGGTCCGCCGTGCCAGTCGAGCTGGACCTGCGCACCCGACGGCGGCTACCGGATCAGGTGGAGGTCGCGGCGTACTACGCGGTATCGGAGGCGCTGGCCAACGCCGCCAAGCACGCCCGCGCATCGGTCGTGCACGTCGAACTCGACACCCCGGACACAGTCGTGCGGCTGGCGATCCGCGACGACGGGATCGGCGGCGCCGACGCCGCCCAAGGATCCGGACTAGTCGGGCTCCGCGACCGCATCGAGGCCGCCGGAGGCACGTTCGACGTGACCAGCCCGGCCGGCCACGGCACCACGCTACTCATCGAGATCCCGGTCTAACCAGGACCCGGAGCCTCCGGCTCTATCCTCGTCGGCCATGGCAGCCCGAGGTGCCTGGCATGCCACCTCACGCCGTCCTGGAGGAAATCGCAGAAGCTCTCAGGAACGACCTAGACATATCAATACCCGACGCTTGACGATCCCTCACGGGTCAACTAAGTGCCGTTGCAGTACTAAACGCTAGCCGGACACCGCCGGGCGGCCAGCCCCTGCTGAAGCACAATCACCAGAACTAGGTGACAACCGCTCACCCGGCTGCTGCCTAACGTTGGCCGAAACGACTCCTGCCATGGAGGCGATCACGCCAATGACCAGTCACGAGCAGCGCTATCGCCTGGGGGCGGTAACCGTGTCACGCATCGGCTTCGGCGCCATGCAGCTGCCAGGTCCCGGGGTATTCGGGCCGCCGCGAGACCGCGCCCAGGCGA
>JAOPYP010000012.1 GCA_025964635.1 Actinomycetes bacterium
TGGACGCCCCGCTCGGGGCGGCGGCGCGGCCCAGCGAGCCGTCGTCGAGGGCGACCTCGACTTCGAGGGTGGGGTTTCCGCGGGAATCCAGAATCTGCCTGGCGTGCACCGCCTCGATCGAGGCCACAACGACTCCTGAAGCTCGGCTGACTTGTCCGCAATCGAGCCTAGTGGAGTCGCGGCGGGGGTCGGCACCGGCCACGCCGACCGGTGACGGTCTCCGTCACCGGTCACGGTCTCAGCCGCCAGCCTGGTCCGGTTCAGCCCCGCCCTGCTCCCAGCGGCGCACCTGGTCGGCGTAGCGGCGGGCGGCGGCGCGCAGCTCAAGCTCGGGGTCCAGGCCCGCCGCCCGGGCCTGGGCCACCAGCTGGAACAGCTCCGCCCCGAGGCGGCTGCCCTCCTCAGGGCCGCCCGGGACGGCCAGATCCGGGGGGAGGCCGGCCCGCTCGGCGCGCCGTTGCAGCTGGGCGGCGAGGGCCAGCGCGGGCTGGCCGAACGGCACCCCGTCCAGGGCCGAGCCGGGCCCGTCGCCGGTATCCCGCTCGGCGGCCTTGATCGCGTCCCAGTTGGCGGTCACCTCGTCCGGGCCGGACACGGTCACGTCCCCGAACACGTGCGGGTGCCGCCGGACGAGCTTGGTCACGATGCTGTCGGCCACGTCATCCACGGTGAACCCGGTGCCGTCGGTGCGCTCGGCGGCGACCCGGGCATGGAACATGACCTGGAGCAGGACGTCCCCGAGTTCCTCGCGCAGCGCGGCCCGGTCGCCGCTCTCCAGCGCGTCCAGCGCCTCGTACGACTCCTCGAGCAGGTAGGGCGCCAGCGACTCGTGCGTCTGCCTGGCGTCCCACGGGCACTTCCGGCGCAGCGTATCCATCACGGACACCAGGGTGAGCAGCTCCCCGCCGGGCAGCGCCAAGGACCCGTAGAGCAGCTCGACGGCCGTGTCAGGCGGCCCGTCGCGCCCACCCAGCTCGTCGGCCAGCGCCAGCGGGCCCGGGATCACGCCCGCGGGGCGGCCCGGCGGGTCAGGCGGGCACAGCCACACCACGGTGCGGGCTTCCCCGGCTACCGCCTCGGTCAGCCGCCGGGCGGTGACCGCCGCGTCGTCCTCGCCGGGCGCACCGTGCTGATCGCCCGGCAGCACAGTCCAGGCGATCCCCGCCTCGTCCAGCGCGGGCAGCAGCGGGTGATCGGCCGAAGGAGCCAGCACCCGCGCGGCCCCGGCCAGGGTCTGCCACGCGGGCCAGCTGAGCAGGCCCGCCCGGACCGTGGGCGCCGTCACCAGCAGCACCAGACGCCGGCCCTCGCCCGGGCTTCGCGCGGTCGGACCGTTGGCTGCCTGGTCGTTCACGAGATCGCGTCCGGCAGCCCTAGCAAGCCGGCGTCAGCTGCGGGGACGAGGTCGCGGACGCGCTGGGACTGGGCGACGCGGTCCCCGGGGCCGCGGCGAGCTTGTTCGGCACCGCCACCACCGACACCTGGCTGTAGTCGAGCTGCCCGAACTGCGGGTTGACCTGGATGCCCATGCTCTTCGCCGCGCGGCACTGGGACTTGTTGAACTGGTTGCCCAGGGCCTGCAGGGCCGCGGAGGCGGTGGGCAGTTTCCCGCCGTCCAGCCGGGCCAGCAGCTGGTTCTGGATCGCGATGTACCGGCCCAGCTCGGGCACCTGGTCCGGCGGCACCCCGTTGGCCACGGCCAGCTCGGTGAGCGTGACCTTGCTCTGCTTGGCCTGCGCGGCCGCGGAGGCGGTCGCCTGCTGCACCTCACTGCGGGTGATGGTCAGGTGGTAGCGCTCGGCCATCTTGTCCCGGACCCGGAACCGGAGCAGCCAGCTGAGCACCTCCTGCGGCATCTGCGACGCCTGGAACTGGAGCTGGACCTTGGCCTTGTCCGCCTTGTACGCGGCGTCCAGGTTGCTCACCTCGGCCGTCAGGGTCGCGGTGGGGATCCGCGATGTGTGCGTGACGGCCGCCGCGCCCAGCCGGACGGTCCCGCAGGCGGACAGCGCGAGCGCCGCGGCCAGCGCCGCGGCGGTCAGGGTGATGGGGGTGCGGAGCACGACGGCGTCCCTTTCCTATCCCTCAGGTGTCACGGTGCGTCTGGCTCGAAGACAGCCCCGACGAGCTGCCCGCACCAGGTCAGGAGTTCGGTGTCCCGGAGCAGCGGGGCCCCCGGCGGGGCGGGCTGTCCCGGGCGCCGGCCTGATCCTGCCCTGGGCACCGGTACGAGCATGCTACGGGTGGCCGGCTTGAGCACGGTCTTCGGGTACAGCCGCTCGACCCGGACCTGCCGCGAGTCGGGCAGGTCGGCCGGGGAGAACCGGATGAACGTGCCCTGCTGGACAATGTCGGTCAGCCCGGCCCGCCGCGCCCGGGCCCGCAACCGGGCCACGTCGAGCAGGTTGGCCACCGGCTCGGGCGGCGGCCCGTAACGGTCGGCGAGCTCGTCCCGGGCCTCCGCGGCGTCCTCGGGGGTATCGATGGCCGCGATCCGGGTGTAGGCCTCCAGGCGCAGCCGCTCGCCGGGCACGTAGTCGTGCGGGATGTGGGCGTTGACCGGCAGCTCGACCCGGACCTCGGGCCGCTCCGCGGGCCCGTCGCCCTTCAGCTCGCTGACCGCCTCGCCGATCATCCGCACGTACAGGTCGAACCCGACCCCGGCGATGTGCCCGGACTGCTCCCCGCCGAGCAGGTTGCCCGCCCCGCGGATCTCCAGGTCCTTCAGGGCCACGTACATGCCCGCCCCGGCCTCGGTGTGCTGGGCGATCGTGGCCAGCCGCTCGTGCGCGGTCTCGGTCAGCGGCACCTCCGGCGGGTACAGGAAGTAGGCGTACCCGCGCTCGGTGCTGCGCCCGACCCGGCCGCGCAGCTGGTGCAGCTGGGGCAGCCCGTAGGTGTCGGCGCGGTCCACGATCAGCGTGTTGGCGTTGGGGATGTCCAGCCCGGACTCGATGATGGTGGTGGACACCAGCACGTCGAACTTGCGGTCCACGAAGTCGTTCATGATCCGCTCGAGCGTGTGCTCGTTCATCTGGCCGTGGGCCACCGCGACCCGCGCCTCCGGGACCAGCTCGCCGAGCCGGGCGGCCACCCGGCTGATCGAGCTCACCCGGTTGTGCACGAAGAACACCTGGCCGTCGCGGAGCAGCTCACGCCGGATGGCCGCGCCGATCTGCTTCTCGTCGTACGCCCCGACCAGGGTGAGCACCGGATGGCGCTCCTCGGGCGGGGTCAGGATGGTGGACATCTCCCGGATGCCGGCGATGCCCATCTCCAGCGTGCGCGGGATCGGGGTGGCCGACATGGCCAGCACGTCCACCTCGGTGCGCATCCGCTTGAGGTACTCCTTGTGCTCCACCCCGAATCGCTGCTCCTCGTCGAGGATGACCAGCCCGAGCCGGGAGAAGTGGGTGTCCGGGGACAGCAGCCGGTGCGTGCCGACCACCACGTCCACCTTGCCCGCGCTCATGTCTTCCCGGACCCGGGCCGCCTCGGCGTCGCTGGCGAACCGGGACAGGCTCGCGACCGTGACGGGGAACGGCGCGAACCGCTCGCTGAACGTGGCGTAGTGCTGCTGGGCGAGCAGCGTGGTCGGCACCAGCACCGCGACCTGCTGGCCGTCCTGGACCGCCTTGAACGCGGCCCGCACCGCGATCTCGGTCTTGCCGTACCCGACGTCCCCGCAGATCAGCCGGTCCATCGGGACCGGGCGTTCCATGTCCCGCTTGACCTCGTCGATAGCCTCCAGCTGGTCGGGGGTCTCCACGTACGGGAACGCGTCCTCCAGCTCCCGCTGCCACGGGGTGTCCGGGCCGAACGCGTGCCCGGGCGAGGCCATCCGCGCCGAGTACAGCCGGATCAGCTCGCCCGCGATCTGCCGGACCGCCTTGCGCGCCCGGCCCTTGGTCTTGGCCCAGTCCGCCCCGCCCAGCCGGTGCAGGCTCGGCGCCTCGCCGCCGACGTAGCGGGTGACCTGGTCGAGCTGGTCGGTGGGCACGTACAGCCGGTCCGGCGGCTGGCCGCGCTTGCTCGGCGCGTACTCGATGACCAGGTATTCCCGGGTGGCGCCCTGGATGGTGCGGCTGGTCATCTCCAGGTAGCGGCCCACGCCGTGCTGCTCGTGCACGACGTAGTCACCCGTCTGGAGCTGCAGCGGGTCGATGCCGGGACGCCGCCGGGTCGGCATCCGCATGTCCTTGCTGGCGGTCCGCTGCCCGGCCAGATCCTCCTCGGTGAGCACCGCGAGCCGGACCGACGGCCAGGTGAACCCCAGCCCGATCAGCCCGGTACTGACGTACGGCACGGACGGCTCGGGCGGCTGGTCCAGGTCGCCGAGGCGGGCCCCGATGTCCTCGCCGCGCAGCATCTCGGCCAGCCGCTGGGCGGGCCCGTTGCCCTCGGTGACCAGCACCACCCGCCAGCCGTCGGCCAGCCACTGGCGCACGTCCGCGAGGGCGCGCGCCGTCTCGCCCCGGTAGCCGGGCACGGGTGCGGCTTGCATCTGCAACGAAACGCGGTCCCCGGCATCGGGTTCCGCCTCGCCGGTGCCCTCCGCCCCCGGTGCCTCCGGCCCGGCTGGATAAGCACTGCTGAAGGGGGTCACCGTCCACCAGGCGATGCCCAGGTGCCGGGCCGCCGCCCGGACCTCGGGCAGCGGCTGGAAGGCGGCCGCGCCCAGGTCGATGGGGGCCTGGCCGCCCGCGGCGGCGTTCACCCACGAGGCCTGGAGGAACTCCTGGCTGGTCCGGACCAGGTCGTCAGCCCGGGCCCAGATCCGCTCGGGATCGCAGGCCAGCACCAGGCCGCCCGGGGGCACGTGGTCGAGCAGCAGCTCCATCCGGTCGGCCAGCACCGGCGCGAACGCCTCCATGCCCTCGACCGGGATGCCGTCGGCCAGTTTGCCCAGAATCTCGGCCAGCCCGGGATGATCCTCCGCGAGTCGCCTGGCCCGCTCCCGCACCTGCGGGGTGAGCAGCACTTCCCGGCACGGGGGTGCCCACAGCCCCTCCGCGGCGGCGTGCAGGCTGCGCTGGTCGGCCGCGCGGAAGTACCGGACCTCCTCGACCGTGTCCCCCCAGAACTCCACCCGCAGCGGGTGCTCTTCGGTGGGCGGGAACACGTCCAGGATGCCGCCGCGGACCGCGATCTCGCCGCGGTGCTCGACCAGGTCGGTGCGCGCATAGCCGATCTCGACCAGGTGCGCGATGACTTCCTCGAAGGCGGCGGCCTGGCCGCTGCGCAGCGCCACCGGCTCCAGGTCGCCGAGCCCGCTCACCATCGGCTGGAGCAGGCTGCGCACCGGGGTGACCAGCACCGTGACAGGCCCGGACCGGGCGCTCCCGGAGTCGGGGTGGGCGAGCCTGCGCAGCACGGCGAGCCGCCGTCCCGACGTGTCCGAGCGGGGTGACAGCCGTTCGTGCGGGAGGGTCTCCCAGGCCGGGAAGCAGGCCACCGTGCCCGCCGGCAGCAGCGAGCCCAGCGCGCTGGTGAGGTCGTCCGCCTCGCGCGCGGTCGCCGTCACCGCGAGGACGAACCGGGGCTGGCTCGCGGTGGCATCGCCGGCCGCGGGACTGGTGGCGATGGAGGCGGCCAGGAAGGGGCGGAGCGCGGGCGGCGCGACCAGGTCGGTGTCAGCGTCGCCCTGGCTCAGGGCGCGCTGCAGCTGGGGATCCGCGGCGATGACGCTGAGCAGTCCAGCGAGGCTCATGGTGTCCTTGGGGTCAGCCCGAATGGCTGGGGTAGGCAGCACGAAAGGCCCGCGCTGGCGGGCAGCGGGGGTCCGGAGCCCTCACGCGGGATACCACTAGCTTACGTTCCGGGCACCGCCCCTTGGACCCGGCTCAGGCCGGCCGCCGGGCCCGCGGCATCGATTGCCCCGGGCGGGTCGACGACTATTCGCATCCACAGGACTACGCTATGTGTTTGTGACATCGGTGAGCGGTGTTCCGGGGGGCGGCACGGCCGGCCCCGATGTTGCCCGTGCCCAGGGGCGCCACGCCCAGGCCAGGCCGCCGCGGGTGCGCCGCCCCCGCGCTGGCCAGCCCACGGCGCAGGCGCGGGCCGCACCGGAGACCGCGCTGTTCAGCCACTGGGCGCAGGGGTACGCGGGCGAGCGGTTCGGGCAGCCGATCGCCGTGCTGCTGGCGGGCGCGGTCACCGCCGCCGGTGACCTGGGCGCCGCCGGGCTGCGCGCGGCCGGCGCCGACCTCAGCTTCGGCCTGGTGGACGACGACCAGCCGGTCACCCGGGCCGCACTGGGCAGCCATCCGGCCCTGGCCCGGTGCACCCTCGGGGATCTGCGGACGGTGCCGCTGCCCCAGCGCTCCTTCGACATCGTGCAGTGCACGCTGCTGCTGGAGCGGATCGCGCATGCCGAGCTGGTGCTGGACCGTCTGGTCGACGCGCTCAAGCCAGGCGGCCTGCTGTGCCTGCAGGTCCGCGACCGGGACTGCGCGGCCGGCTTCCTGGACCGGATGCTGCCCGGATGGACCCGGCGGATGATCTGGCGCCGGCACCGTCCCGGCCGCCCGGGGCCGCATCCGGCCGTGTACGAGCGGGTCGCCTCGGTCCGCGGCGTCCAGTCCTACGCGCTGATGCGCGGCCTGGTGATCGCCGGGCAGCAGCCGCTGGGCGGGCTGGCCGGTGGTCTGCACCCGGCACCCCGGGGCTACCTGGCCGCCCAGAAGGTGGTCGCGGCGCTGTCCCGGGGCCGGCTGACCGCCGCGCACGAGGAACTCCTCTATGTCATGCGCAAGCCGGAGAACCGGTTCGCCCGGATCCTCTGAGCAGAGTCCCCCGAGCAGGGTCCTCTGGGCAGAGTCCTCTGCACAGGTGCCTGGCTCACCTCCCCTGGCCCGTGTAGCCTCTGGTTGCCTAGCAGATAGGCACGGCTTTGGTTGATCCGCCCCGGGAGCGGGCGCGGCGCCGGACGGAGGGGGAACGTGACCGCTGAGGCACCTGCCGGGCTGTCGGCGGACATAACGGGCCTGCCCTCCTGGACCCTGGACGAAGGCCAGCTGGGGGACCTGGAGCTGCTGCTGTCCGGTGCCCTGCCGCCCCTGCACGGCTTCATGGCCCCCGCCGAGGTGGACTCGGTCACCGCGGACGGCAGGCTGCCGGACGGGACCCCCTGGCCGGTCCCGGTGACCTTCGAGGTGCCCGCCAGCGCGATCAAGCCGGACGCCGCCCGGCTGCTGCTGCAGGACCCGGAGGGCACCCCGCTCGCGGTGCTCGACATCACCGACCGCACCCCGGCCGAGCCGGACCTGGTCCGGCTGGCCGGCCCGGTAACCGGGTACCGCCCCGCCGAGCATGGCCCGTTCCGGCACCTGCGGCGGCCGCCCGCCGAGGTGCGGGCTCAGCTGGCGGGCGGCCCGGTCCTGGCCTACGTCACCAGCGCGCCGCTGCACTGCCACCAGATCGGCCAGCTCCGGCACGCCGCGGGCCAGCTGAAAGCCCGGCTGCTGCTGCTGCCCATGGTGGCGGGCCCCGCGGAGATCGTGGCCCGTCCCGACGCCCTGGTGCGCACCGTGCAGGCCGCGGCCCGCCACCTGCCGCCCCAGACCCAGGTCATCCCGGTCCCGCTCCGGCCCTACCACGCCGGGGAATCCGGCGAGCTCGCCCTGCGGGCGATCGTGGCGGCCGCCTACGGGGCGACGCACCTGCTGGCCGAGAAGCCGGTGGCACCCGCCGCGCCGGGCGAGGGCGGGACCCGGCCAGGCCCGGTCATCCCGGTGCTCTCCCCCGGGGACTGGGCCTACGACCCGGTCGCCGAGGTGTGGCGGCCGCTGTCCCTCATCGAGGCAGGTACGGAGCGCACCGACCTGGCGCCGGGCGAGCTCGAGGACATGCTGGACCGCGGGATCGAGGTGCCCGCGTGGTTCACCCCGCCCGCGGTGGCCCAGGAACTGCGCCGGGCCCGGCCGCCCCGCAGTAAAAGGGGCCTGGTCATCTTCCTGACCGGGCTGTCCGGTTCCGGCAAATCGACACTGGCCCGGGC
The DNA here is from genome assembly GCA_025964635.1 of Actinomycetes bacterium. Lineage (GTDB taxonomy): Bacteria > Actinomycetota > Actinomycetes > Streptosporangiales > Streptosporangiaceae > RYN-230. Next base: position 8,003 of record JAOPYP010000012.1, read on the forward strand.
GCTGCGCGACGCGCTGAGCGAACGGGGCGAGCGGACGGTGTCGCTGCTGGACGGGGACCTGGTCCGGTCGCTGCTGTCCGCCGGGCTCACGTTCTCCCGGGAGGACCGGGACCTGAATATCGCCCGGATCGGGTTCGTCGCCACCGAGATCGCACGGCACGGCGGCATCGCGATCTGCGCGCCGATCGCCCCCTACGCGCAGGCCCGGCAGGAGGTCAGGCGGGCGGTCCAGGAGGTCGGCGATTTCCTGCTCATCCACGTGGCCACGCCGGCCGAGGTGTGCGAGGCGCGGGACCGGAAGGGCCTGTACGCCAAGGCACGCGCAGGCCTGATCGACCACTTCACCGGGGTGTCGGATCCCTACGAGAAGCCGGACGATGCGGACCTGGTCCTCGACACCTCGGTGCTGACCCGCCAGGAAGCGCTGGACGCCGTGATGCGACTGCTGACCGACGGGGGCTGGCTGCCGCCGGCCAAGCCGGGGGCGTAGCTCAGCCCGCTACCCGCACGGCCGGCTACTCGTCGTCCTCGGCCCGGCTGCCCGCGTCGAGCCGGCCGCGGAAACCGTGCAGGCGTGAGGTGATCGCGGACGACATCGCGTCCCGCTGCCGGGACAACAGTACGTAGCTGACGATGCCGCTAACCAGCAGCGCGAGCCCGAGGAGCAGCACGCTCCTGAAGCCGACCAGGTACAGCAGGCCGGTGACGGCGACGAAGAGCAGGATCCGCGCCGTGGTGTAGGCGATGGTGGAACGCATAGCGTGCTCAGCCTACTCGCCGCGGTCCGGCCCGGCGGCCGGCTCCTGGCCCAGGATGTCCAGCAGCATCCCGGGGTCGATGTTGCCGCCCGACATGACGGCCACGGTGGTCCCGGCGGGGGGCAGTTCCTTGCGGCAGAACAGGCACGCGGCCACGGCCACCGCGCCGCCAGGCTCCGCGATCAGCCTCGCGTCCAGGGCGAGCCGCCGGACGGCCGCCCGGATCTCGTCCTCGGTCACGGTGACGATGTCGTCCACGTACTCCAGCATGTGCTGCAGCGGCAGCGCGCCGACCTGGTCGACGCGGAGCGAGTCGGCGATGGTCCGCTGCGTGAACTCGGCTGGCCAGGCCACCTGCTGGCCCTCGCGCAGCGAGTCGCGCGCGTCCGCGGCGAGCTCGGGCTCCACGCCGATCACGGTCGCGCCCGGGCAGAGGGTGCGGACCGCGCTGGCCACGCCGGCGATCAGCCCGCCGCCGCCCACCGGGACCACGACCAGGTCCACCCCGGGGCAGTCCGCCGCGATCTCCAGGCCGACCGTGCCCTGTCCCGCGATCACCCGGCGGTCGTCGAACGGCGGGATCGACACCGCCCCGCGCTGGCTGGCGATATCCCGGGTGGCGGCGAGCCGGGCGGCCAGACCGGGCGCCGAGACCACGATCTCCGCGCCCAGCTGACGGATAGCCGCCACCTTCACGGCGGGGGCGTTGTCGGGGACCACGACCACCGCGGGCATCCCGAGCAGCGCCGCGGCGTAGGCCACGGCCTGGCCGTGGTTGCCGCTGGAGTGCGTGACCACCCCGATCTGCCGCGCCGCCGCGGGCAGCGTGCTCATCGCCGCGTAGGCGCCGCGCAGCTTGAACGCCCCGACGGGCTGCAGCGATTCGGGCTTGACCAGCAGGGACGGGTCGGCTCGCGGGAACGGAACCAGGGGGGTACGGACGATCACCCCGGCCAGGGCCGCCGCGGCGGTCCGGATCTCGTCGATCGACACGAGCGGCTGCACGCGAACACCCTAGATGAGCGGCCCCGTTTTACGGAAACTAGGGAGAAAACCGTCGCTAGTCGCCACACTTGGGACAGGGCCCGATCATGAGCCCGGACAGTGGCTCAGGAGGGGACGCACGTGGACGCCGGCAATGAGCGCCTCCTGACACCCGGGGAGGTCGCTGCCCTGTTCCGGGTCGACCCGAAGACCGTCACCCGGTGGGCCGCGTCGGGCCGCATCAGCAGCATCCGGACCCCCGGAGGACACCGCCGCTTCCGCGAGTCCGAGGTCCGCGCCCTGCTCCGCGGCGAGGGTGCGGCCGGCAAGGACGAGGACCCGTCCGACTAGTCCGCGTCCGGACGTGGCACTGGGCCGGGGGCCACGCCCAGGCTGGCCCGGTACTCCGCGAACTGCCGCTGCAGGTCCGCGTCGCCCTCCTGCCACCGGCGGCGCCGTTCCTCGAGTTGTTCCTCGGTCAGCGCGTGCTCGGCCAGCCGGTCATACTCCGCGTCGGCCGGGCCGATCTCCACGTAGGCATCGCCGATCAGCTGCCCGCCCTCAGCCAGCGCTGACTCGGGAACCAGGAGGTTCCCGTTCGGCAGCTGGATGACGTCCATCACTGATCACTCTAAAGCCCATAGCGCAAATTGAAGTAGAGCATCACATCAAGAGCGGTCCTGATGTTGCCGCCGAGCATGTCCACGAGGGCCGGGCGCTGCCGGGACGCGATGGCGGCGAACGCGTCGGCGAAGAACTCCCGGCGCCCCAGGTCGCCCGCCTGTCTGTGGAAGTCACTGACCAGGGATCCCTCGCAGCGCTCGTAGAGATGCCGGAACTCGGCCGAATCGGACTGCCAGCGGCCCTGCTCCCGGTCGACGTCGTCCAGGGCGTGCCCCACCTCGTGGCACATGACGTCGGGCGCGGACGAGGGCCGCGAGCCCACGATGATCTTCTTCTCGCCGTAAGCGCCCGCGCACGCGTCCCAGGTCGCCCGGCCGGACGGGAGGGGGACACCGCGCAGGCGGGACATGTCGTCCAGTTCCGGGACGCCGCCCTCGCCCACGTGGATCGCGTCCACCCCGGCCGCGAGGATCTCCTTGATCATCAGGGGAAGCTCGGCGAGGCGGTTGACCGCGCCCACGACCGGGGCGGACGGCACCTTGCTGGGTGGCCACTCGCGGCGCAGGACCCGCTCCAGCGGACCGCAGTTCTGGTAGCCCTCGGCGGCCCGCCGGGCGTGCGCGACCTCGTACCAGGGCAGCCGGGCCGCGTCCGCCTCAGGCGGGCGCGTGGCCTCCGCCGCGGTGTCCCGGGCCGCCTCCTGAGCCGCGACGCCCGGGGCGCGTCCCGGGGCC
>JAOPYP010000031.1 GCA_025964635.1 Actinomycetes bacterium
GGGGACCGGCCGCCGCCGCAAGCCCGGGAGACCGGCCGCCCCCGCAAGCCCGGGAGACCGGCCGCCGTCCCCAGCGAACGCCGCCTGGCCGCCCCCAGCCGCCCCAGCCGCCGCCAGCTAGCCTCGCGTGGCCGCCGCGATGAAATGGTGACTGAAGCCAATTACTGAAGGGTCGGTTTCTACCGCCCGGGCCGCAAACAAGATCTGTTCGTGGCGCCGCGAATCGGCCCATTCCCGGCTCAGCGGCCACCCAGGGCCCTCCACCCCGTAGACCTCGACGTCGCTGAATCCGCTCCGGCCGACTTCCCCGGCGAGGCCCGCCGCGGTGTGGAAGTAGGCCGTCGTGAAGAACTCGGGCCGCCCGGCGGGATCAGGGTTACGGTGCTGGCCCTCGGCCAGGTCCCGGTCGACGATGGCCCGGAACACCGGATCGTCGAGCCAGTCCCGGTACAGCCCGTCGAGCATCGACGCGCAGCGGCTGATCGCCATGGCCATCAGCCGGCCGCCCGGCCGGAGGACCCGGTGCGCCTCGGCCAGCGCCAGCCGCCGGTCATCCGCGCTGGTGAGATGGTAGAGCGGCCCGAACAGCACGACCGCGTCCTGGGACTCGCCGTCCTGGTCCAGCCGACGGGCATCCCCCACGCTGGCCGTGAACGACCCGGCCTCCTCCGCCTGCCGGACGTGCAGGGGCAGGGGATCGACCAGATGCACCTGGTAGCCGCCCTCGGCCAGGGGAACCGCGTAGGTGCCCGGCCCGCCGCCCACGTCCAGCACCCGGGCGGGGGGCGCTGGGAGCAGCCGGCCCAGCAGCTCGAGCGACCGGACGAACTCCAGCGTCGGGCGGCCCCCGGGGAACAGCCGGGACCGCTCGTACCCGGACCGGTAGTGGTCAGCTATGGACGGGTCGAGCACGCCACCACTGTCCCGCGACCCGCCCGCCGCCGCCACTGGATTACCGCCTGCTCAGCCAGGGCATCCGGGTCAGGCCGAAGCCTCCTGGTACCGCAGGCCGTCCATGAGCAGGTCAAGCAGGCGGCCGGCCTGCTCCCGCTGCGCTGGCTCCCCGGCGGTCAGGGACACGCCGCCCAGGCTGGCCAGCACGTCGGCGGGCTCGATGTCGCGGCGCAGCGACCCGGCCTCGCCCGCCGCCTGCAGCAGCGTGGTGATCGCGGCGATCAGCTGGCCCCGGCTGTGCTCGTACGGGTTACGCCCTGAGGCGATGACCGCGCGCAGCGCGTCGGCCATGCCGCGCTTGGTCGTCATGTAATCGACGAACCGGTCCATCCACCGGCGGGTGGCCTCGTCCGGCGGGAGGTCCCCGAGCAGTTCCGGGACGGCGTCGCAGAGCCGCGCGAGCTCGTTGCGGTAGGCGGCTTCCACCAGGGCCTCGCGGGTGGGGAAGTGACGGTACAGCGTGCCGATCCCGACCCCCGCGTCCTTGGCGATCGCGTCGAGCGTCACCTCGGGACCCTCCTGGGAGAACGCCCGGACGGCCGCCGCCAGCAGCCGCGCCCGGTTGCGCTGGGCGTCGGCACGCATCGGCCGGTCCATGGTCTCCGCCACGGCGCCCTCCTTGGGGGTCATCGGATTTGCTAAACGGAGGAAGCTCCGCTTAGTCTTGGAGTGGTACTGGAGGCTCCTCCGTTTCCATGGTACCGGCCGGTCTCCCAGAACGGATCCCGGCTAGGTGACCGTGTCGGACGGTGACGGAGCTACCGCACCGTACCGCACCGCAATCGCCGAGCGAGACTGGGACATCATGACTGTAAGCATGCCTATCACCACGCCGTTCACGGCCGGATCGACGGCCGCCGAGGTCGTGGACGGCATCGATCTCACCGGCCGCCGGGCCATCGTGACCGGCGGCGCGTCGGGCATCGGCATCGAGACCGCCCGGGCGCTGGCCGGGGCCGGCGCCGAAGTGACGCTCGCGGTCCGCAACGTCGAGGCCGGCGAGCGCACCGCCGCCCAGATCACCGGGACCACGGGCACCAGAACCACGGGCACCGGGACCACGGGCACCGGGACCGCCGGCGGCAAGCAGGTGCTCGTGGCCCGCCTGGACCTGGCCGACCAGGCCTCAGTGGCCGCGTTCGCGGCCGCGTGGGACGGCCCGCTGGACATGCTCATCAACAACGCGGGCATCATGGCCTCCCCGCTGATGCGTACTCCCGAAGGCTGGGAGATGCAGTTCGCCACCAACCACCTGGGTCACTTCGCCCTGGCCACCAGGCTGCACGGGGCCCTCGCCGCCGCGGGTGGCGCCCGGGTGGTGTCCGTCAGCTCGTCCGCGCACCTGCGCTCTCCGGTCGTCTTCGAGGACATCCACTTCCTCGAACGGCCGTACGAGCCGTGGGCCGCGTACGGGCAGTCCAAGACCGCTAACGTCCTGTTCGCGGTCGAGGCGACCAGGCGCTGGGCCGGGGACGGCATCACGGTCAACGCGCTGATGCCGGGCGGGATCCGGACCAACCTGCAGCGCTACGTCAGTGACGAGGAGCTGGCCCGGCTGCGGAGCCAGACGGGTGGGTCGGCTGCGCCCAGCTGGAAGACCCCTGAGCAGGGGGCGGCGACGTCCGTGCTCGTGGCCACCTCGCCGCTGCTCGATGGCATCGGCGGCCGCTACTTCGAGGACTGCAACGAGGCTGGCCTCAACGAGCCGGGGACCCGGCGCGGGGTCGCGGCCTACGCCCTGGACCCGGACAGCGCCGCGCTGCTCTGGCAGGTCTCGGTGGATACCCTGGCCGGCTGAGCGCCTCGCCGTCTCTGGGCGTCATTTCACGATCATCGGGTTCACGACGTACTTCTGCTGCAGCATGTTGAATTTCAGCATCAGGTCGGCCAGCCGCTGCAGCAGGACCGTGTTCTGCTGGGTCGGGAACTGCGGCGGGTTGGCGATCGCCGCCGTGCGGTTCTGCGTGATCGCGAACTTCACCATGCCCTGCTGGATGGCGGCGGGATCCGTCGCGGCGATGGCCTGGGCTTTAAGGATCGCCGTCCGGAACGCCGCCGCGGTGTTCGGGTACTTCTTCAGCCAGGATGCGGTCACCATGTACCCGCTGATGGGCAGGCTCTGGGTCGTGCCCTGGTCGGAGTCGGCCAGCGGCACGGCCCCGACCTTCTCCTCAGCCTGGGCCACGTACGGCTCCGGCATCCAGGCCGCGTCCACCTGCCTGGTGGCGAGCGCGGTAGCCATGTTGTTAAACGGGACGGAGATGAAGTGGGCCTGCTGACCGGCCTGTACCGCGTTGTCGGTGAGCACCGAGCTGACCAGCAAGGTGCCCATGCTGTTCGGGGCGTTGACGGCGATGTGCTTGCCCACCAGCTGCGCGATCGTGGAGATGTTCGAGTTCTGCCGGACCATGATCTGCTCATTGTTGGCCTGGAGGATGGAGCCCGCCGCGAGCACCCGGAAGTCAGCGGGGTGTTTCGCGGCGCCGTTCGCGCGGATGTAGGGGACGTAGTTCCCCACCGTCACGTCGAATTTCTGCGCGAGCTGGCTGTTGATGGCGGCCGTCTGGTTGGACGTCTCCTGGATGGTGACGTTCAGCCCTTCGGCGGCGAACAGCCCGCGTTCCTGGGCGATGTACAGCCCGGCCGAGTCCATGGCCGGAGACGCCACCACGTTCAGGGTGGTCTTCTCGAGACCGCCCGGCGCGGCCGAACCGCCGCCACCACCGCTGCAGCCCGCGGCGAGCAGGCCCAGACCCACCAGCGCGGCCAGCCCGGCGAAGGGCCGCCGCCGGAAAAGACGTGACATGGGAAACTCCCTGATCGCAGCGGGGAACAGGGGCAGACTAGCGCATGAAAACGGGTAAAACGGCCGAGATGACGTTTATATAACCCTGGGCGCCGGGCCCGTGCTTTCCCTGATCACCAGGGTGGTCGCGAGCTCGATGTGATGCGGCTCCCCCGTGCCTGCTCCCCCCGAGCCCGGGGCGTGCAGCATCCGGAAGGCGGTCGCGGCCATGGCCGCGAGGGGCTGGCGCACAGTAGTGAGTGCGGGAGTGGCCCATGAGGCGACCGGAACGTCATCGAACCCGACCACGCTGAGGTTCTGCGGGGCCCGCAACCCCCGCTCGCCGAGCGCCTGGAGGACGCCGAAAGCCTGCGCGTCGTTGCCGGCCACGATCGCGGTGGGTGGCTGCGGCAGCGCGAGCAGCTCGCGGGCCTGCCGCCGGCCGCCCTCGGCGCAGAACTGGTCCCGCCGGATGAGCTCAGCCGGCCCGGCCCGTCCGGCCGCCTCCCGTCCGGCCGGCTCCAGCCCGGCCGCTTCGAGCGCCGCGCGGTAGCCGGCCAGCCGGGCCCGGCTGGACCACAAGTGCTCCGGGCCGCCGATGATCGCGATGCGGCGGTGTCCCAGCTCGATCAGGTGCCGGGTGGCGGTCAGGCAGCCCTGCCAGTTGGTCGTGCCCACCGACCGGATGCCCGGGCCCGGCTCCTCCGGCGGGTCGATCACGACCAGCGGGATGCGCGCGGCCGCCAGCCGCTGCAGCTCGCTGCTGTCCGGCAGGTTCAGCACGGTCAGCGCGCCGTCGGTGCCCCGGGCGGTGGCCCGGTTCAGCCAGGCGGTGAACCCGCCGGGTGAGTCCACGGTGCTGACCACGACGCTGGCCCCGGCCTCGTCCGCGGCCTGCACCGTGCCGCGCAGCAGCTCCTCAGCCCACGGGGTGTGCAGGGTGGCGATCAGCAGGTCCACGACGCCGAAGCCGAGCCGGGAGGCGACCTGGTACCCGTCCCTCCGGAGCAGGGCGGCGATCCGGGCCCGGGTCCCGGCGGCCACGTCGGTCCGGCCGTTGAGCACCTTGGACACGGCGGACACCGACACGCCCGCCTCCGCGGCGATGCCCGCCAGCGTGCTGCGGCCGGTCTCGCGGGCCACGGCGGCTCCTGTGCATCATGATTTCGAAACTCCAGCCACGTCAGCGTAACCCGCCAGCGCTCTTGACCGCCCAAAGCGCCGTATCTAGCCTGGGCAAAGTAGCGAATAGTTTTCGAAACGATCGCCCCGAAACACTGAACCACTGACGCAGCGGAGCCTGAGGCACGTGACGACCAGCAACCCCGCGACCGGCAACCCCCCGGCCAGCACCCTCCCGGCCCTCCAGCTCTACACCGTGCGCGAGCAGCTCGCGGCCGACCGGAAAGGCGTCCTGGACCAGGTCGCCGCGTTCGGTTACGGAGCGGTGGAACCGTTCGACATCCTCAACGATCCCATCGGGCTGGCCGCCGACCTGGCCGCCGCGGGCCTCGCGGTGTGCAGCGTGCACGCCAGCCCGGCCGGCGAGCAGGCCGGCCCGGTCGCGGCGGCGGCCCGGACACTCGGCGCGGACACCGTCATCGTCCCGTACCTGCCGCCCGACCGGTTCGCCGGCCACGACGGCGTGCGCGCGGTGGCGGCGGAACTGAACGGCATGGCGGCCCGGCTGGCCATCGAGGGCCTGCGCCTCGGCTACCACAACCACGATCACGAGCTCGCCCTGCTGCCCGACGGAAGCCCGGCGCTCGAGGCCCTGGCCGCCGAACTCGACCCGTCGGTGCGGCTCGAGGTGGACACGTACTGGGCCGCGGTCGGCGGGCAGGACGTGCCCGCGCTGCTCGGGCGGCTCGGCGAGCGGGTCGGCTACCTGCACGTCAAGGATGGCCCGGTGACCAGGGACGACCCGATGACCGCCGTCGGCCAGGGGCGGATGCAGGTCGCGGAGATCCTGGCCGCCGCCCCGCCCGCCGCGTGGCGCGTGGTCGAACTCGACTGGTGCGCGACCGACATGATGACCGCGGTCGGGGACAGCCTGGCCTGGCTGGCCGCCCAGGGCCTGGCCCAGCCGGTGCGGCCGGCCGCGGGCGGGTGACCGGCGGTGAGTGACCCGGTCGGCGTGGCCGTCACCGGCTGCGGCACGATCAGCGACGAGTACCTCCGCAACCTCACCTCGTTCCCGGACCTGCGCGTGCTGTTCTGCGCGGACCTCGACCTCGACCGGGCCAAGGCGCAGGCCGCCCGCTACGGCGTGCCGGGGGTCGGCAGCGCCGCGCAGGCCGCCGCGCACCCGGACGTGGAACTCGTGGTCAACCTGACCATCCCCGCCGCGCACGCGGAGGTGGCGCAGCAGGCCGTCGCGGCGGGCAAGAGCGTCTGGAACGAGAAACCGCTGGCCCTGGACACCACGGCCGGGCGCGCTGTGCTCGCCGCGGCCGCCCGGGCTGGTGTGCGGATCGGCTGCGCCCCGGACACCGTGCTCGGCGCGGGGCTGCAGACCGCCCGGCGGCTGATCGCCAGCGGCATGATCGGCGAGCCGCGGAGCGCGCTGACGCTCATGCAGGATCCCGGGCCCGAGCGCTGGCATCACGACCCCGAGTTCCTGTTCCGGCGCGGGGCGGGACCGCTGTTCGACATGGGGCCGTACTACCTGAGCACGCTGGCCACCCTGTTCGGCCCTGCGGACCAGGTCGCGGCGCTGGGCCGGCGCAGCCAGCCGAGCCGGGTCATCGGCAGCGGGCCGCGGGCCGGGACCACGTTCGAGGTCGAGGTGCCGACCCACATCGCCGCGCTGATCGGGTACACGCAGGGCCCGGCCGCGACGCTCGTGCTCAGCTTCGACTCGCCCCTGCGGCGGCACGGCTTCGTGGAGATCACCGGCACCGAGGCGACCCTGTCGCTGCCCGACCCCAACCGCTTCGACGGCGACGTCCGGGTCCGCGCGACCGGCCGCGACGACTGGGAGACGATCCCGGCGGCCGGGGCCCCCGCGGGCCGGGGCCTCGGCGTGCTGGACATGGCGCGCGCCCTCCGCGCCGGGACAGCGCACCGGGCGTCCGGTGAGCTGGCGCTGCACGTGCTGGACATCATGGAAGCCGTCGCGCGCTCGATCACGGGGGGTACGTTCGAGCCCGTGGCGACGACCTTCGACACCCCGGTCGCGCTGCCGGCGGACTGGGATCCGTGCGTCCGGACCATCAACTGAGCAGCAGGATCAACTGAGCAGCAGGATCAACTGAGGGCCAAGGGGGCTGCGTGACTGAATCCCTGGGTGTGGGCCTGGTCGGCTACGCGTTCATGGGCGCGGCGCACTCCCAGGCCTGGCGCACCGCCCCGCACGCGTTCGACCTGCCGCTGCGGCCGGTGCTGGCCGCGCTGTGCGGCCGGGACCAGGCGGCTGCGGAGGCCGCCGCGCGGCGTTACGGGTTCGCGGCGGTGGAGACCGACTGGCACGCCCTGCTGGACCGCGACGACGTGCAGCTCATCGACGTGTGCACGCCCGGTGACTCGCACGCCGAGATCTCCGTCGCCGCACTGGAGGCGGGCAAGCACGTGCTGTGCGAGAAGCCGCTGGCCAACACGGTGGCTGAGGCGGAGGCCATGGCCGCGGCGGCCGGCCGCGCCCAGGCCCGCGGGGTCCGCTCCATGGTCGGCTTCAACTACCGCCGCGTGCCGGCCCTCGCGCTGGCCCGTGACCTCATCGCCGGCGGCCGGGTCGGCGAGATCCGCCACGTCCGGGCCAGCTACCTCCAGGACTGGCTGGCCGACCCGGCGTTCCCGCTGACCTGGCGGCTGCAGAAGGAGCACGCGGGCTCGGGAGCCCTGGGCGACCTGGGCGCGCACGTCGTGGACCTGGCCCAGTACCTGACCGGGCAGCTGATCGCGGGCGTGTCCGGGGTGGCCGCCACGTTCGTGCCCGAGCGCCCGGTCCCCGGCGGCGAGGGGCGCACCGGCCCGGTCACGGTGGACGACGCGGTCGCGTTCACCGCCCGGCTGGAAACCGGGGCGCTGGCCACCTTCGAGGCGACCCGGTTCGCCTCCGGCCGGAAGAACGCGCTGCGCATCGAGGTCAACGGGTCCCGCGGCAGTCTGGCCTTCGACCTGGAACGCCTCAACGAGCTGGAGTTCTGTGACACCGCGGGGTTTCCCGGGACCACGGGGTTTCCCGGGACCACGGCCGACCCCCTGACCCAGGGGTTCCGGCGCATCCTCGTCACCGAGCCCGGCCACCCCTACCTGTCGGCCTGGTGGCCGCCGGGGCACGTGCTGGGCTGGGAGCACACGTTCACCCACGAGGTCCGGGACCTGGTCACCGCGATCGCCCAGGGCACCGATCCCGAGCCTTCCTTCGCGGACGGCCTGCAGGTCCAGCACGTCCTGGACGCGGTCGCAGCCAGCGCCGCGCAGGACAGCCGCTGGACGCCGGTGTGACGCCCGGAAAAATTTACGAGCAAAATTCGCCGCAACGAAAACCACCCGGAGCCGATGATGTCCCGATCGTTCACGTTGTTCACCGGGCAATGGGCCGACCTGCCCCTGGAGGAGGTCTGCCGGCTGGCTCAGCAGTGGGGCTATGACGGCCTCGAGCTCGCCTGCTGGGGTGACCACTTCGAGGTGGACCGGGCCCTGCGCGAGGAGGGCTACCTGGCCGGCCGGCGTGCGCTGCTGGCCAAGTACGAGCTGCGCTGCTGGGCCATCTCCAACCACCTGGCCGGCCAGGCCGTCTGCGACCACCCGATCGACGTGCGGCACCAGGGCATCCTGCCCGCCCGGATCTGGGGCGACGGCGAGCCTGAGGGCGTGCGGCAGCGGGCCGCGGCCGAGCTGGCCGACACCGCGCGGGCCGCGGCCGCGTTCGGGGTGCAGACCGTGGTGGGGTTCACCGGCTCCTCGATCTGGCACACGGTGGCCATGTTCCCGCCGGTCCCGCCGGAGATGATCGAGGACGGGTACGCGGACTTCGCCCGGCGCTGGAACCCGATCCTGGACGTGTTCGACGCCGAGGGCGTCCGCTTCGCGCACGAGGTGCATCCCAGCGAGATCGCCTACGACTTCTGGACCACCCGGCGGGCCCTGGACGCGGTGGGCAACCGGCCCGCGTTCGGGCTGAACTTCGACCCCAGTCACTTCGTCTGGCAGGACCTGGACCCGGTGGCGTTCCTGGCCGCCTACCCGGACCGGATCTACCACGTGGACTGCAAGGAGGCCCGCACACGGCTCGACGGCCGCAACGGGCGGCTCGGCTCGCACCTGCCGTGGGGAGACCCGCGCCGGGGCTGGGACTTCGTCTCGGCGGGGCGGGGTGAGGTCCAGTGGGAGGACGTGTTCCGGATGCTCAACTCGATCGGCTACCGCGGCCCGATCTCGGTCGAGTGGGAGGACGCCGGGATGGACCGGCTGGCCGGGGCGCCCGAGGCGCTGGCCTTCCTGCGGCACTTCGACCTGGAGCCGCCCAGTGCATCGTTCGACGCCGCGTTCAGCCGCTAGCTCACGCCGGGCCCAGGGAGTCCAGCTTCAGGGCCAGGGCGACGGCCGTGGGCTCGGCGATCAGGGCCGCGGTCGCGGAGGCCTGCCTGGGGATGGCCCACCACTGCCGGGTCCAGTGCCCGAACCACGTGTGCCAGCCCTTGTACCGCTCGGCCAGGTCGGCGGCCTCGGCCGCGGTCGACCGCTCCGCGGCCAGCGGCACCGACGTGGCGACGGGCGCGGAGCCCGTGCTCGTGCTGGCCAGATCGGTGCTGGCCAGGAACTGGGCCCAGACCACCCGGCCGCGGTAGTCGCCTTCGGTTCCCCAGCGCGCCGACAGCCGGGCCAGCGCGCCGAGCCCGTGCTCGGCATGCTGGGGCGCGGGCGGCGTCCCGGCGGGGCCGGTGAACGGAACGGTGTCGGCGCCGCCGTCGGACACGGCGACGCGGACGGTCTGGCCGGTCCAGGTCACCTCGGTGGCGAAGAAGCCGTCCTGGCCGCTGGCCGTGTGCCGGATGGCGTTGGCCGCGAGTTCGGCCGCGCAGGACGCGATGGGGTCACGGTCAGGGTGGCTGCCCAGCAACTGGGTGACGAACGTGGCGACCTCGGGGATCTGGTCTTCCTGGCCGGGAAAGACCTTGCACCATCTCATGACGCGGGAACTGCGAGCGGGGTCATATTTCGGCGATAACACAGTTTCCGGGGACCGTCCAGGCCCCGGGCACCGCGGATGCGGCGCCCGGGGCCTGGCGGGCCTGCTGGTCAGGTCAGCTGCTCCACACCTGGAACTCGGAGAGCTGCCCGGCGGGCCACCCGGTGTTGGCGGTGACGTTCAGCCGCACGTACCGGGCGCTGGTGGACGGGAAGGTGATCGTGACCGTGTTGCCGGTCGAGGGGTTGAAGGTGTAGCCCGCCGACCCGACGATCGTGGAGAAGCTGGAACCGTCGGTGCTGCCCTGGACGGACAGCGTCTGGGTCCGGGTGCTCCACGAGGACGACGGGGGCAGGTCGAGCACGATCCGGCTGAAGCTCTTGGCCGAGCCGAGGTCGACCTGGAGCCACTGCGGGAACGCGTTGTTCGTGCTCTCCCAGTAGGTGCTGGGGTCACCGTCCTCGGCGTTCCCCGGCACGTACGCCTGGGCGTGGCCGCTGGAGGAAGCCGGCTGGTTCAGGGACAGGTTGGTGCTGCCCCCGCCCCCGCCGCCACCACCGCTGCCGCTGGCGGGGAAGACCTCGAAGTCGGACAGCTGGCCAGCGCCCCACCCGGTGTTGGCGGTGATGTTCACCCGCACGTACCGGGCCGTGGTAGCGCCGAACGTGATCGAGACCGTGTTGCTGTTGGTGTTCGGGTCGAAGGCGTACCCGGCCGAGCCGACGATGGTCGAGAAGTTCGAGCCGTCGGTGGATCCGAGCACGGACAGGGTCTCCGTCCGGGCTCCCCAGGCCGTCGAGGGTGGCAGTTTCAGGGTGACCTTGCCGATGCTGTAGCTCTGGCCGAGGTCGACCTGGGCCCACTGCGGGAACGAGCCGTTCGCGCTCTCCCAGTAGGTGGAGGCGTCCGCGTCGGTGAGGTTGGCGGCGACGTAGGGACTGTTGGCCGAGCTGGCCGAGGCCGGCTGGCCGGCCGCGATATTGGTGGTGGGACCGATCCCGCTGCCGGTCAGGCTGACGGCGGTCGGGCTGTTGTTGGCGTTGCTGGTCACGGTCAGGGTGCCGGTCCGGGCCCCGGACGCGGTGGGCTTGAACGTGACGCTCACCGTGCAGGAGCTGCCGGCCGCGACGCTGGAACAGGTGTTGGTCTGGCTGAAGTCCCCGGTCACGCTGACCCCGGAGACGGCCGCCGCACTGGTGCCGGAGTTGGTTACCGTCACCGTCTTGGCCGAGGAGCTGGCGCCGACCACCGTGCCGGCGAACGACAGGCTGGCCGGGGCGGCGTTCAGCACCGGGCCGGGCGCGGTGCCGGTCCCGGTGAGGCTCACCGTGTTGGTCACGCCGCCCGCGTTGACCGTGAGGGTCCCGGTCCGGGTGCCGGCCGCGGCCGGCGCGAACTTCACGCTGACCGTGCACGAGCCGTTCGCCGCGATGGACGAGCCGCACGTGTTCGTCTGGCTGAAGTCGCCGGTGGCCGCGATGGACGAGACCGAGGCGGCCGAGCCGGTCGGGTTGGAGACCGTCACGGTCTGGGCGGCGCTGGTGGTGCCGGTCGCGACCGAGCCGAAGCTCAGCGCGCTCGGGCTGGCCGTCACGCCGGAGGCCGGATAGGGCGGGTAGACCGCGGCCGGCCAGGGACCGCAGTACGGCGTGCCGCTGATGCCGGAGTTGCCGCCCCCGTCCGTCACGGTGAAGTTGCCGCCCTCGCAGCTGTACACGGGGGCCGGGCCGTTGACGCCGGTCGCGGTCACGTTGCTGAACGTGGCCGCGCCGCCGGTCTGCTCCTGCAGGGCGAAGGTCCCGGTGCCGGCGATGGTCACGTTGCTGAGCGAGACCCCGCTGACCGTGCCCTCAACCCATTGGACTCCCTCGTACGGGCTCTGCTCGATCAGCGCGTTGGTCACGTTGATCGGGCCGTTGATCGCGCCCTGGCTGGCGTCGAACCACAGCGCGCCGACGCCGAACTGCCAGTTCGGGTCGAGGTCGCCGTCCCGGATCATGGTGTTGTTGGAGATGGTGGTCGTGCCGACCGGCGTGGAGTTGAAGCGCTGCCCGACGTGGATGCCGCCGCCCTGGGTGATCCCGGAGTCCTGGACCAGGTTGCCGCTGACGGTGTTGTCGTGGCCGCCGTAGATCGCGATGCCGTTGGCGAGCTGCTGCAGCTGCACGGTGTTGTTGGAGATGGTGTCGTTGGCGTCGGCGCCGAAGCTGGAGTCGGCCCAGGTCGCGATGCCGTCGTCGCCGGTGTTGCGGATGTCGCTGTTGGTGACGGTCGAGTTGGTGACGCCGCCGTGGAAGTTGATGCCGTCCGCGGTGGTGTCGCGGATGCGCATGCCACTGAAGGTCAGGCCGTTCATCGGCCCGTCCATCCACGCGCCGACCTTCATGTGGTCGATCCAGATGTTGGACACGGTGGAGTTGCTCATCGCGCCGCCGATGCCGTTGACCTGGGCGCTGTCGTTACGGTCCTGGACGTTGCCGAAGATCGCGAAGTTCTGGAGGTGCACATTGGTGCTGGGCGACGGCGCGGAATTGCCATAGAAGCCGGGCGCCGCCCCGGAGACGGTCGAGTACCACATTCCAGCGCCGGCGATCGTCACGTTGTTGACGCTGATGTGACCCGGGATGTTGAAGGTGCCCGGCGGGATCCACACCGTGCCGCCCGCGCCGGCCGCCGTGATCGCCGCGTTGAACGCGCTGGTCGAATCGGTAGCGCCCGTCGCGTCGGCGCCCTTGCTGGTCACCGATACCGAGCCCGCGGGCTGGGTCAGCGCGGCGCCGACCTGCTCGAAGTCGGCGAAGTCCACCGTGTACGAGGACGCGGTGTCCCCGGAGTCGATCTGCAGCTTGAAGGTCGTCCCCGCCGGATACGTCGTGCTGAACAGCCGGTGCACCTCGTCGAAGAAGTGGTGCGGGTTGCTGCCCGGGGAGTTGGTGAACGGGTAGCCGCCGTAGAACCAGCTGTAGGCGTTGGTCAGCGTGACGTCGGGCTGCCTGGTCCCGTTGACGTACAGCGACAGAGGCGCGGTGTAGACCGAGCCGTCCGAGGTGTCCGGGATGCTGTACCGGACGTTGATCGAGTTGGTCGCGACCGGGGTGGTGAACGTGACGTACTGGCCGGTGCCCTTCAGCGTGACGGCCTTGCGGTACGACGCCTCGTCGGCCAGCTGGCCCTGGGTGTAGCTCGGGCCGATAACGGTCCCGTTGGTGGCGGAGTTCTCCGCCTGGACTTCGGTGTACGGCAGGCTGGCGCCGCTGCCGCCGGTGGCGGCGGCCCAGGCCGGAGCCGCCGCCACGAGGGCGCCCCCGGTAGCCAGCAACGCGGTGCTGCCTGCGAGGGCGATCAATCGTCTGAGATTCCGGAGGGGACGTAACACGGGGGCTCCTCGGGGTCCGCGGGCGGGTAAAAGTGCCCTCACCGTACAGAGCCGGACGTGAGTCTGCAATATGTCGACGGAGTTACGGAAGTATCAAACGGGTCGGCGCATATCGGTGCGTTGCGCCATCACGCCCGGGCCCGGGCCGTGGAGCCCCGGACGACGAGCTCGGGCTCGAAGAGCAGCTCGGCCGATGCGACCGTGCCCCCCTCGACCTGCTGGACCAGGGTGCTCACCACGGCCCGGCCCAGCGCGTCGATGGGCTGCCGGACCGTGGTCAGCGGCGGGTCGGTGCAGGTCATCAGCGCCGAGTCGTCGTAGCCCACCACCGAGACGTCGCCGGGCACCGACATGCCCAGCCGGCGCACGGCCCGGATGGCGCCGAGCGCCAGCGGGTCGTTGCCGCACACGATGCCGGTGATGCCGGCCCGCACCAGGCGGGCGGCCGACGCGTGCCCGGCCTCGATCGAGAACATGGTGTGCTCCACGGCGCCCGCGGTGTCGATGCCCGCCCGCGCGGCCACCGCGGTGAACGCGGCCAGCTTCCGGCGCGACGGCATGTGGTCGTCCGGGCCGATGATCAGCCCGACCCGGCGGTGGCCCAGCGACAGCAGGTGCCCCAGGGCCTGCTCCACCGCGGCCGCGTCGTCCACGCAGACCCGCGGGTAGCCCAGGTGCTCGGCCGCCGCGTTGACCAGCACGGCCGGCACGCCCCGTTCCAGCAGCAGCTCGTAGTGGTCGTGCGGGGAGTCAGCCTCGGCGAAGTTCCCCCCGGCGAACACCATCCCGGACACGTGCTGGTCGAGCAGCATCCGGACGTAGCTGGCCTCGGACAGGCCGCCCGCCCCGCGCACGCACAGCACCGGCGTGAAGCCCTGCTGGGCCAGGCCGCCGCCGACCACCTCGGCCAGCGCGGGAAAGATCGGGTTCTGCAGCTCGGGCAGCACCAGCCCGACCAGCCGGGCGCGCTCCCCGCGCAGCTGGGTGGGCCGCTCGTAGCCCAGCACGTCCAGCGCGGTGAGCACGGCGTCCCGGGTCGTCTGGGAGACCCCCGGCTTGCCGTTCAGCACCCGGCTGACCGTCGCCTCGCTGACTCCCACCTTCTTGGCCACTTCCGCCAGCCGCCGTGTCATGACGCAACTATACGGCGATTGCCGCAAGAAATTGCAACAGTTTGCGACTCGCAGTAAGCCATTTTCCGGTGGTCCGGCGCGCCGGTTCGCGCACGTCCGGCGACATACCCCGGAGCGGGCGGCGGCTGGCCTGAAGCTTAGCCCCAGGTCAGGGCGCCCACGCGGGACGCCAGCCGCGGGCTCGCTCCTGTCGATCTTCTGCGTTGCTAAGTCGTTATCGTTCAAAAAATAGTCCAACTCTTGCTAGTAAATGGAAGCGCATATACCGTCTGCGGTACCTGGTGACCGAGCTCACATCACCCCCCTGGTCCCACTGACCGCTCCACCCGACATCGAGGTCGTCATGAAGAGATTTGGCACCACGAACAGACAGCTCTACCGGCGGCCCGGCCACCGGACGATCGCCGGGGTCGCCGCCGTGGCGGCCCTGGGCCTCACCGCCGCCGCGTGCTCAAGCAGCGGCTCCTCCGGCGCCTCGGGCGATGGCCACGTGACCATCAGCGTCAACTGCGAACCGCCGCCCACCGCGACGGCTCAGCACAAGGAGTGGATCGAGGACGTCGCCGCCTTTGAGAAGGCGAACCCCAACATCACCATCAAGAGCGTCACCTACACCGGCCAGTGTGAGGTCCCGGCCCAGTTCACCGCCACGCTCAAGGCCGGCACCGAGACCAACCTCTTCTACGCCTACTTCACCGACCTGCACCAGGTCCTCGACGCAGGCCAGGCCGCCGACATCACCTCCTACGTGAACTCCAAGACGGTACCGACGCTGGCCGACATCGTCCCGACGGCGATGGCCGCGGAAACCGCGGGCAAGACGCTCTACGGACTGCCGACGTCCAACTACACGCAGGGCCTGATCATCAACAGGAAGCTGTTCACGCAGGCCGGGCTCGACCCCAACAAGCCCCCGACCACCTGGGCCGAGGTGGAGAAGGACGCCAAGGCGATTGCCGCTCTCGGCCACGGCATCTACGGCTACGGCGACTACAGCGCGAGCCCGGTCGGCGGCTGGCACTTCACCTCCGAGCTGGACGCGATGGGCGCCCAGGTCGTGGGCTCCAACGGCCAGGCGGCCTTCAACAACTCGACCAACGCATCGCAGGCCACGGCCATCCTGCAGGCACTGCACCAGATGCGGTTCGTCGATCACAGCATGAGCCCGACCCAGCAGCTCGCCTGGGGCACCCTGCAGCAGCAGATCGCCGCCAACAAGCTCGGGATGTACATCGCGGCGCCGGACGACATCTACAACACCATCGTCCCGGTCGACCACGGCAACATCAACGACTACGGCATGGGCCCGCTGCCCAGCGCCAGCGGCACTCCCGCGGGCTCGCTGTCTGGTGGCAACGGCTACATGTTCGCGAAGAGCGACACTCCGGCCCAGATCCGGGCCGGCATCAAGTGGCTCGACTTCGAGTCGCTGACCCCCGGCAAGGGCCAGTTCAACTTCACGAGGAGCAAGGCCGACGGCTTCCCGGTCGGCTTCCCTGAGCCACAGCTGTTCACCGGGACCACCGCGCAGAAATACCAGCAGCTCCTCGAGGCGAGCGCGACGATCCACACGCCCTACTACTCGACCTTCGTCGCCGCGCACGAGACTGGCATGGGCGAGCCGCCCGACGCCCAGGCGCTGTACGCGGCATTGAACACGCCGATGCTCGACGCGCTCACCGAACCCAACCCTGATTTCAGCAAGCTGCTCTCGACGGCAGCGGGCAACGTCAACACGCTCCTGGCGAACAGCGGCGGGTAGGAGGCCGCCGCGGGGGCCGGGCTCCCGGCCCCCGCGGCGAGTCCCGGCGCCAGCGCGGCTGATTGCCCACAGCGCGGCCCCTCGCACCCCGCGGAGTCATCGCGCCTTGGCTGGCTGGCCCCGTCCCAGGAGAATCCGGAGAATCGATGACCGACACCGCGGTCACGCTCAGCAAGGCCGAGGGCAGCCCTGGCCCGCTCAAGCGGCCGGCCGCCCGCAGCAGGCGGAGCCAGCAGGTCAGGCGCAACCTTTCCGCGCACGGGTTCCTCATCGGTGCGGTGCTGTGCTTCGCGCTTTTCTCCTGGTACCCGATGGCGCGCGAGATCATCATGAGCTTCCAGAAGACCCACCTGGGCGTGACTACGTGGGCCGGGTGGCTGAACTACAGCCGGATCTTCCACGATCCGACGTTCTGGACGGCCTGGCGCAACACGCTGGAGTTCACCGGGCTCGCGCTGGTCTTCGGCTACGCGGTGCCGTTCTTCACCGCGATCCTGCTCAACGAACTGCGGCATGCCCGGGGCTATCTCCGGGTCCTGGTCTACCTGCCGGTGATGCTGCCGCCCGCCTCGGCGCTGCTGCTCTTCTCCTACTTCTACGACCCAACCTCCGGGTTGTTCAACCGCATCCTGCAGCTACTGCACCTGCCGACCTCACAGTGGGTGCAGTCACCAGGAACCAGCATGCCGACCACCGCGATGATCGCAGTGGTGATCGCGGCAACCTGGATGAACATGGGCGCTGCGACACTGATCTACCTCGCCGCGCTGCAGAACATCCCCGGCGAGTTGTACGAGGCCGCGGAACTCGACGGCGCGGGGCTGTTCCGCCGGATCTGGCACGTCACGGTGCCGCAGACCCGGCTGATCCTCTCGATGCTGCTGATGCTGCAGATCGTCGCCACCATGCAGATGTTCATCGAGGCGTTCATCCTGACCGGGGGGCCAGGAGTGAACGACAACACGCTGTCTGTGGTCGACCTCATCTACATTTACGCGTTCTCCATGAGTGGCTCAAGCAACTACAACAGCGCCTCGGCGCTCGGCGTGGTGCTCATGCTGGTGCTCGGCGCCTTCTCCGGCGCCTACCTCTGGCTGAGCCGCGACCGCGGCTAGGAGACAGGAGCTCACGTGTCAGTGGTCGCCGCCAGAGCCGGGACGTCCAAGCGCCGCACGGCGCAGCGCAGCGCAACGCAACGGACACTGATATCCAAGGCCCAGCTGAACCGGCGGGGCAGCAAGCTCACCTACCGGATCGTCCTGACCCTGGTGGTCATCGTTTTCACGCTGGTGTTCATCGGCCCGCTCTACTTCCTGTTCACCGACGGGCTCAAGTCCACCCAGGAAGCGGGCCAGGTGCCGCCGACGTTTTTTCCGGCTCATATCCACCCGGGCACGTACGTCACCGCCTGGAATACCCTCAGCGTCGGCCGGCTGATGTTCAACACCCTGTATTACGCGTTCGGTGCGCTCGCGTTCCAGCTGATCTTCGACGTTGCCGCTGCCTACGCGTTGTCAAAGCTCCGGCCGGTGCTGGGTAACGCCATCTTTGGCATGATGCTGGCCACCCTGATGATCCCCTCCACCGTCCTGATCGTGCCGCAGTACCTTACCGTCGCCAACCTGCCTATCCTGCATATGAACCTGATCGGCACGCCCGAGGCCATTTGGCTGCCCTCCGTCGCTAACGCCTTCAGCATCTTCCTGCTGAAGCGGTTCTTCGATTCGATTCCCTCCGAGCTGATGGATGCCGCGGCGATCGATGGCGCGTCCCCGCTGCGGGCGCTGCGCTCGATAGTCCTGCCGATTTCCCGGCCGATCCTGGGTGTCGTCACGATCTTCGGGTTCGTCACCGTCTGGAAGGATTTTCTCTGGCCGCTACTGGTCGAGAGCGGCTACACCCCAACCAGGGAAACGATCAATGTCGGGATCACGGGGGCGACGACCACACCCGAGAACCTCATCATCGCCGCTTCCGCCATCGCCGCGATTCCCACGATCATTTTTTTCCTGATCTTCCAGCGCAACATCCTGTCCGGCCTGACCGCCGGAAGCCTCAAGGGATGAACGCCCGCGGACTCCACCACCCGTTATCGCGGCGCACTGTGCCCACAAGCCTTGCGCCCACAACCAGAAACCGGCCGGCTCTTGCCGATTTCCAGGAGGTTAACGTGCCCAACACTGGCCAGCGCGCCGCGGCGCATGACTGGTGGCGGACGGCTGCCATCTACGAGGTGTACGTGCGCAGCTTCGCGGACGGCAGCGGCGACGGCATCGGGGACCTGACCGGCGTCCGCGCGCGCCTGCCGTACCTGGCCGAGCTGGGCATCGACGCGATCTGGTTCACGCCCTGGTATCCCTCGCCCATGGCGGACGCCGGCTACGACGTGGCCGACTACCGGGCGATCGAGCCGCTGTTCGGCAGCCTGGCCGAGGCGGAGAAGCTGATCGCCGAGGCGCATGAGCTGGGCATCCGGATCATCATCGACATCGTCCCGAACCACGGCTCGGACCAGCAGCCCTGGTTCACCGAGGCGCTGGCCGCCCCGGCCGGCTCGGCCGAGCGGGCCCGCTACCACTTCCAGCCCGGCCGGGGGGCTGGCGGCGAGCTGCCCCCGAACGACTGGACCTCGATGTTCGGCGGCCCGGCCTGGACCTGGGTCGGCCCAGCCGAACACGGGCCGGACGGGGCGCCGGGCGAGTGGTACCTGCACCTGTTCACGCCCGGCCAGCCCGACTTCAACTGGGCGCACCCCGACGTGCGGGACGAGTTCGCCAGCGTGCTGCGATTCTGGTTTGACCGCGGGGTGGACGGGTTCCGCGTCGACTCGGCCGCCCTGCTGGCCAAGGACCCCGCGCTGGCCGACCTGGGCGCGACCCCGACCCCGGGCAGCTCCGCGCCGGTGAATTCCGGGGGGACCGGCCCGGTGCTCGCGGACCCGGCCAGCCCGCATCCGTTCATCGACCGGGACGAGGTACACGGGATCTACCAGGAGTGGCGCCGGATCGCCGACTCCTACCCGGGGCACCGGGTGCTGATCGGCGAGGTGTGGCTGCCCGACGCGGAGCGGCTGGCCCGGTACCTGCGCCCGGACGAGCTGCACAGCGCGTTCAACTTCGACTTCCTGTGCTGCGCCTGGGACGCGGACGCGCTGCGCGGGGTCATCGACACCACGCTGGACGCGCACGACGGGGTGGGCGCCGCGCCGACCTGGGTGCTGAGCAACCACGACGTGGTCCGGCACGTGACCCGCTACGGCCGCGCCGACACCGCGTTCAGCATGACCGACCGCCAGATCGGCGAGCCGTCCGACCTCGCGCTCGGCACCCGGCGGGCCCGGGCCGCGGCGCTGCTGACGTTCTCGCTGCCCGGCGGCGTGTACCTCTACCAGGGTGA
Organism: Actinomycetes bacterium; assembly: GCA_025964635.1. Classification (GTDB taxonomy): domain Bacteria; phylum Actinomycetota; class Actinomycetes; order Streptosporangiales; family Streptosporangiaceae; genus RYN-230. The sequence continues at coordinate 19,543 of JAOPYP010000031.1, forward strand.
CGAGCTCGGCCTGCCGGAGGTCGAGGACCTGCCCGAGGAGCTGCTCCAGGACCCGATGTGGGAACGGTCCGGCCACACCAACCGGGGCCGGGACGGCTGCCGGGTCCCGCTGCCCTGGTCCGGCGACGCCGCCCCGTTCGGGTACGGGCCGGACGGCAGCACGCCCTGGCTGCCCCAGCCCGCCGAGTGGAAGAACCTGACCGCCGAGACCCAGGGCGGCGACCCCGGCTCCATGCTCGCCCTGTACCGCCGCGCGCTGCGGCTGCGCCGGGCCGAGCCCGCGCTGACCGGCAGCGAGCAGATGACCTGGCTCCCTTCACCCGCGGGCGTCCTGATGTTCCGCCGCGGCGACGGCCCGGACGCCATCACCGTGGTGATCAACCTCTCCGCCGAGCCGGTCGACCTTCCGGCCGGTGACCAGGTGCTCCTCAGCAGCGCCCCGGTCAGCGGCGGCCTGCTCCCCCCGGACACGGGGGCGTGGCTGACGGGACGGTGACGCAGGGCGACCGGACCAGCCGGGGAACCGGAGAAAACGTCCTATGATCGGGCCATGCGGTCGACTCGTTCCTTATCAGCGTCGACGGCCACGTGGGGCCGGTCCCGGGCGCTGACGGCCGGGCCGGCGATGGCCGCGCTGACATCGCTGGTCCGCCGGATGGCGGCCATCGTCCGGGTGTTCGGGGCCGGCTACGTGGTGGTGCAGGTGGCGGTCTGGCACGCCTACTACGCCGCTCACCCGTGGTTCCTCGCCGGGCCGCTCGCCGCCGTGGCCTGGGGCTGCGCCGCCGCGGCCGTCCTGCGCCACCGCCGCCCGGCCTGGCCGCTGATCGTCCTGGACGTCGGTGTCTACGCCGCGATCGCGGTCACCGCCGGGGTGTGCGTCCCGCCTGACATGCGCGGCGTGGCCGGCAACTGGCTCTTCGTCGTCATGTGCAGCCAGGTTGTCGTGACGGTCTGGTTCGCGCCCCGGCTGCTGGCCGTGCTGCTGAGCCTGGCCCCGGAGGCGGCGTACTGGGCCGGCACGGCGGTGACCCCGCCCGGCCCGGCGCAGGGGAACGCCCCGGTGATGTCCGGGATCCTGCTGCTCGTCGTGCTGGCCGTGCACTGGACCGGCCGCGGCATGCTCTACCGCCGGGCGGCCCGGGCCGACCGGGGGTTCGCCGCCGCCGACCAGGAAGAACACGACCAGTACGTGGTCCTGTCCCGGACCATCGAACGCCGTGAGCAGGAGCGCCTGCTGCACGACACCGTGCTGAACACGCTCACCGCGATCAGCCGCGGAAGCGGCGGGACGGCGCTGGTCACCCGCTGCAGGCAGGACATCGCCCGGCTGGAGCAGGCGCTCGCGGGGCCCGGTGACCCGGCGGACGCGGACATCCCGGACGGGGCCAGCCTGGTGGCCGGCGTGGCGGCGGCGGCCCGCGACATGCGGGCCCGCGGCCTGTGCGTCCACCTCGGGGTAGCCGGCGGGGCGGCTCCGGGCGGCCTGGACATCCCCGGCCCGGTGGCCGGTGCGCTCGCGCACGCCACCCGGGAGGCGCTGGCCAACGTGGCCGCCCACGCCGGGACCGGAGAGGCCTGGGTGTCGGTCACCATGGCCGCCGGTACCCTCAGCGTGGCCGTCCGGGACGCGGGCGCAGGTTTCGACCCGGCCCGGGTGGATCCGGCCCGGCTGGGGCTGCGCCGCTCGATCACCGAGCGGGTAGCCGACTGGGGCGGCTGCGTGTCGGTGCGGTCGGCGCCCGGCCAGGGCACCGAGGTGAGCATGAGGTGGCCCGGAGGCGCCCCGGCCGCCCCGCCGGACCTGCTCAAAGCGGGCTCGTCATGGTGAGCCGCGCCGGCGCGGTGCGGGACGTGACCGAGGCCGCGGTCCCGCGCTTCGCGGCCATCCTGGCGGCGGTCCTGCCGGTTGGCCTGCTCGTCCAGGCGCTGGCCGAACTCCGGGACTACCGTCACCCGGCCCTGCCGGTCGCGGTCTGGCTGAGCCTGCTCGTGGCCGCGTGGTGGCTGATCCCCCGCGCCCGCGGGGGCGGCCTCACCCGGGGGCAGGCGGCGGCGGCGATGGCGGTGGCGGTGGCCGCGGTCAGCGCGGTGGGCTGGGACCGCCGGCCGCATTCCCCGGCCGGCGCCCTGGACTGGTCCATCTTCGGCGCGGTCTGGCTGCTCGCGTTCGTGGCCCTCAGCCGCCCGGCCTGGGAGTGGGTGGCCGGGGCGCTCCTGGTGCTGGCGCTCAACGGCTTCTTCGTCCTGCGCCTGCTGGGCACCAATGCGACCGGCATCTCGCGGCTCACCGCGGCCACGTACGTGGTCGTGGTAATCCTGAGCGTGTTCGCCGCCCTGCGCCCCGCGCTGCGCGTCCTCGCCGGCCTGGCCGCCCGGCAGGCCGAGCTGGCCAGCCGCTCGGCCGCGGAGCGGGCCGCGATCGCCGCGATCCAGGAGGACCGGCGGGACCGGTTCGCGCTGCTCGAACTGGAGGCGCTGCCGCTGCTGCGCGGGATCGCGGATGGCTCCCTCGACCCGGCCGGCCAGGACGTGCGCGAGGAATGCGCCCGGCACGCCACCACCCTGCGACGGGCCCTGGCCGGGCGGGCCGGGCTGGGACGGGAGCTCCTGGCCGGGCTGGAACCCGCGCTCAGCGCGGCCCGGCGGCGCGGGCTGCAGGTCGAGGTCCGGGTGGTCGGGGACCCGGGGCTGCCGTCCCGGGAGGTGGCTCAGGCGACCCTCGGCGCGGTGGACACGGTGCTGCGGGCGCTCCCGGGGCAAGCGGTCTCGCTCACCGTGCTCGGCCCGGGGCCGGACGTCGAGCTGTACCTGACCTTCGCGCGGCTGCCTGCCGCCGCGCGCGCCGAGGTCCTGGCGCCGGCCCTCGCGCCGGCCCTGG
>JAOPYP010000394.1 GCA_025964635.1 Actinomycetes bacterium
AGGCTTACTTCCTGCGCAGCATCCTTAACACGATCCAGGGCGCGTTGCGGAATCGCCAGGACCGGGTGGAACCGGCGGACCTGGCCGACTGGCTGGCCGAGCGCCGCCGGCAACTGGCCGCGGGCGAACTGGTCTACATCGCCCATCAGCTTGATTTCGCGGGCCGCTCGCCCGGCTAGCGTCCGGGTAGCAATCCGCCCGGCCGGGCGACCGCCATCGCTGGCGCGGCTGACGCGGTGGCAGGCGGCGGGCGCTCGCGGATGCCTGTCATCGGTCCGCGATCCCGAGGTGGGCCGGGCCGCCGTGCTGGTGCGGCTCGGCGGCGCGTTCAAGACCGCGCGACAGCAGATCATGCCCACCGCGCCGGGCCTTGGTGGCCAGGTAGGCGGCGTTGGTCCCGGTAAGGTGCAGCGCGGTGGGGACCTGCCTGGCGATCGTGATGCCCAGGCGGGCCAGCTGAGCGCTCTTGTCCGGGTTGTTGCTCAGCAGCACGATGCGGTTGGCGCCGAGCGCGTGCAGCATCTGGGCTGCGCTGGTGTAGTCGCGCTCGTCGGCGCGGTGACCGAGCGCGAGATTCGCGTCGTACGTATCCAGACCGCGATCTTGCAGCGCGTAGGCGTCGAGTTTGTCATACAGTCCGATGCCGCGCCCTTCCTGGCGCAGATACAGCACGTACCCGCCGTGCTTGGTGATCCGCTCGACCGCCTCGCGCAGTTGCGGCCCGCAGTCGCATCGCTGGCTGCCGAACACATCACCGGTGAGGCATTCACTGTGCAGGCGCACCAGCGGTAGCCGGGCCGCGGCGGGTCGGCCGAGTTCGAGGGCCACGTGCTGCTGCGCGTCGGCCAGGCCGGTGAAGCTGACGACCGTGGCAGTTGTTGAGTAGTCGTCAGCGAAACGCAGCGGGATGCGAATACGCCGGCGGATCGCCGCCGCCTGGACCGCTCCGGTCACGGGACGAGCCGTTCGGCCTCGTGCCAGGCCGAGCGCCTCCTCAGGGGGGTACCCAGGCCGGTCACCGGGTATGGCCGGTCAATCACGAGCGGCCTCCATCGTCAGCGGCGCCGGATCGGGTCGTCTCGGCTCGCCCGGTTGTCCCGGGTCGCGACGGCGGCGAACGGCGTCTCTCAGCAGCAGGCCCGCGCCTGGGGCAACCGCGGCCAGCATGAGTACCGCATAGAGAGTGGCGACCGTGACCCCGGTGGCCGCGCCGAGCCCGGCTGCGCCGAAGGCCCAGGCGGCCGCTCCTTCCCTCAGCCCCCATCCGCCGATACTCAGCGGGATCACCATTGCAGTCTGGACCACCATCAGCAGCGCGACCAGTTCGCCCAGGGGCGCGGTGCTGCCGGCGACCCGGGCCGCGATGACGAACGTGGCCGTGTGCCCGGCGACGACCAGCACCGAGGCCAGCGCGAGCTGGGGCCACACGTCTGGGGCCAGCAGGCCGTGACGAAGGTCAGCGGAAACGGCCCGGGCGGCGCGTGTCAGCCGCGACCGGCCGCGGCGAGCAGCGCCACGCACGACCAGCGCAGCACACGCGGCTATGCCCGCGACACCCGCCAGCACATACGGCAGCGCGGGCCGGACCGGCGAGGGCAGGGTCAGCAACACGACGGCCGTCACCAGGGCCTGGATGACCTGACCGCACAGCCGTTCCCACGCCACCGCGCGCAGTCCCCCCGCCACGTTTCCAGCGCGCCGGCCGTGCGTAACCCCCCGGTGCACGTCGCCGAGAACCCCGCCGACGAGCACGGAGTTGAGGAACAGGGAACGGTAGTAGGCGTAGACTGCGCCTCGCAGGCCGATGCCAACGCCGAGTGCCCGGGCGACGACCCGCCACCGCCAGGCCGAGCACACCGTGGTCAGGACAGTGAGCGTGACGGCGGCCACGACCGCCTGCCAGGTGACCGCACGCAGCCCGTCCTTGAAGGGCGCCGAGCCCACCTGCCGCCCGAGAAACCACAGCACGGCAACGGCGACGGCCAGGCGCAGCAACGATGGGCCGAAGCGGCGGACGGCCGGACCGATCCCGGCCGGAACTGAGTGCAGGAACCCCACACAGAATTATACGGGCTGGCCAGGCACATAGTTCAACCGCCCAGCTGCGGCAGCATAGCGGGCCGGCGGCCGGCCGCGGTGAACCAGCGTGGCCGCGGACCCGTTGTCCCCATCAGGAACGGCGGCAGATGGCTACGGAGACGGGGGCGCGGTGCGTACCATTCAGCCTGGGGACGAAAGCGCGCCGCCTATGATCCGGCTCGCGGGCAAAGGTGCGCTGCCTACGATCCGGCTTGCGGCGATCCTGGGGATGCTGGCCACAGCCGCCCTGCTCGGCGTCGTGTCCGCCACGGCTGGTCTCGGCGTCGCCGGCTGGATCGTCGGGCTGGCCACCGGTTCGGCGGCGCCCGCGCTGCTTGTCACCGCCCGCATGCGCAGCGACCAGCCGGCGATTCTCCCGGCCGACTGGGTCACCCTGACCCGGGCGTTGCTGATCGCCGGGGTCGCGGGACTGGTCGCCGACTCGTTCAGCCGGCCGGTGTCGATCACGGCGCTGGTCACCCTGTCCACCGTCGCGCTGGTCCTCGACGCGGTGGACGGGCAGGTGGCGCGCCGGACCGGCACCGCCACCCCGCTGGGCGCCCGCATCGACGGCGAGGCCGACGCGTTCCTCATCCTGCTGCTCAGTATCTACGTGTCCCAGGACTACGGCAGCTGGGTGCTGGTCATCGGCGCCGCCCGCTACGCGCTGCTGCTGGCGGGCTGGCTGATACCGTGGCTGGCCGCACCGTTGCCACCCCGGTACTGGGGCAAGGTCGTGGCCGCGGTCCAGGGCATCGTGCTCACCGTCGCCGCATCCGGGCTGCCCGGCCGCCTCGCCGGGATGATCGCGGTCGCCGCCGCATTGCTGCTGCTGGCCGAGTCGTTCGGCCGCAACGTGATCTGGCTGTACCGGACCGGCGCCGGCCCGGGCACCCGCCGGGCTCTGCGGCTGGCCATCACCGTGCTTTCGGTCGTGCTCGTGGGGGGTGTCCTCGTCGCGCCCGACCGTGTCTTCCAGCTCACCCCGGCCGCCTTTGTCCGCATCCCCGTGGAGGGGCTGGTCCTGGTCGCTGTCGCGGTGGTGCTGCCGGCCTGGCCGCGACGGATCGTGGCCGCGGTCGCTGGAATCCTGTTCAGCCTGCTCACTCTCGTCAAGATCCTCAACATGGCGTTCTACGAGGAGGTCGCGCGGGCGTTCAACCCGGTGTTCGGCTGGATCGACATTTCCCCGGCCATTGGCGTAGTACGCGACACGATCGGCCCCACGCGCACAAACATCGCGCTCGCCGCGCTCTGGCTCGGTCTCATCCTGCTCGTCGGCGCAATCACCGCAGCAACGATTCACATCACCACCGTGGCCGCCCGGCATCGCCGGGCCACGGTTCGCGGACTCGCCGCCCTCACAGCGGTCTGGGCGCTGTTCGCCGGCCTGTCACTGCAACTCGTCCCGGGATCCCCCGTCGCCTCGACCAGCGCCGCCGGGCTGGTCGTCGCGCAGGTGCGCGACACCCAGGCAGCGCTCCGCGACCAGCGCCGTTTCGAGAAGGCCCTCCACAACTCCGACCCTCAAGCCAGCGTCCCCGCTTCGGACCTGCTCACCGGATTGCGCGGCAAGGATGTCATCATCGCCTTCGTCGAAGCCTACGGGCAGGTCGCCGTTCAGGGCGCCAGCTTCTCTCCCGGCGTCGACGCCGTCCTGCGCCGGAGCACCGCCTCACTGGGCCGGGCCGGCTGGTCCACGCAGAGCGCCTGGCTCACTTCCCCGGGCTTCGGCGGGGTCAGCCAGCTCGCCCACTCCACCCTGCATTCGGGGCTGTGGGTCAACACCCAACAGCGGTATGCCGAGCTGGTCGCCAGCCGCCGGTTCACCCTCAGCGACGCCTTCAACAAGGCCGGCTGGCGCACCGTGAGCGACAGCCCCGAGGACGACTACGCCTGGCCACCCGGCACGCAGTTCTACCACTACGACCAGCTTTACGACCGGCGCAACGTGGGCTACCACGGCCCGGCCTTCAGCTACGCCTCGATGCCCGACCAGTACACCCTGGCCGAGTTTCAGCGGCTCGAACTCGGCCCAGGCCACAAGCCCGTGATGGCCGAGATCGACACGGTCTCCTCGCACACGCCCTGGGCCCCGTTGCCGACCATGGTGCCCTGGAACAAGGTCGGCAACGGCTCGATATTCGACGCCATGCCCGCGCGGAGCGAATCCCCGCTCACGGTCTGGCGCAACGCCAGCACCGTGCGCCAGTTCTTCGGCCGGTCGATGCGATACTCGCTGCAGGTCCTCACCTCATGGGTTACCGAGCTCAATGACCCAAACCTCGTGCTCATCCTGCTCGGCGACGAGCAGCCCGCTAGCCCTATCACCCGCCCCGGGGCCAGCCACAAGGTGCCGATCTCGATCGTCGCCCGCGACCCTTCCGTGTTCCGGCAGATTGC
>JAOPYP010000183.1 GCA_025964635.1 Actinomycetes bacterium
GGCCCCATCCCGGGCGGCCCCATCCCGGGCGGCCCCATCCCGGGCGGCCCCGTCCCGGCCGGGCCGGATCAGCAGGCCACGCGGGACCCCCAGGCCGCCGGCGAGGAGCTCTGCGAGTTCTGCGCCACCGGTATCCCGGCCACCCACGGGCACGTAGCGGACCTGGAGAAGTCCAGCCTGGCCTGCGCCTGCCGGGCCTGCTACCTGCTGTTCACCCAGGCTCTGCCGACCCGGGGGGACGACCCCCCGGGTCGCTCTCCCGGGGGACTACTCCCGGAGCCCCCGGCCCCCGGGAGCCCCGGCTCGGAGGAAACACCCCCGCGGGGCGCCCCCCCTCGCCGGGGCTCGGCCCGCTACCGCTCGGTGCCCGACCGCTACCTGCGCGATTCCTCCCGGCCGATGTCCGCCCGTGCGTGGGATGAGCTGCAGATCCCGGTCGGGCTGGCGTTCTTCCTGTACAGCTCGGAGCGGGGCGCGGTAGCCGGGTTCTACCCGAGCCCGGCCGGGGCCACCGAATGCACCCTGGACCTGGCGGCATGGGAGCGGCTGGCGGCGGCGCACCCGCTGCTGGCCAGCGCGGAACCGGACGTCGAGGCCGTGCTCCTCTGCCGGGACGGCGGGGCGGCCGAGGCGGAGCACTTCATCGTGCCCATCGACGTCTGCTATGAGCTGGCGGGCCGGATGCGGATGCTGTGGAAAGGCTTCGACGGCGGCAGCGAAGCCCGGGCCAGCATCGACGAGTTCCTGGCTGGGGTGCGCCGGCGCGCCCGGGAGGCTCCGGCCAGCCTGGGGGAGCGATCCGCCGGAACCTCCGGGCCAGCACTGCACGCCGATGCCGGCGAGCAGGGTTCCCGGGATGGCTGAGCTCGTGTTCGACGCCATCGGCGCCCGGGTTGACCCCTACGCCGTGGTGCCGTCGTTCGAACTGTCCCTGCGGATCAGCGAGACGTCCGGTGAGAAAGTCGACGCGATCGCGCTGCGCTCGCAGATCCGGATCGAGCCATTCCGCCGGATCTATACCGACGCGGAGGCGGAGCGGCTGAACGACCTGTTCGGCGAGCGGATCCGGTGGGCGGACACGCTCAAGCCGCTCCAGTTCACCACGATCTCCACTATGGTCCCGGGATTTACCGGAAGCATCGAGGCGAACCTGCCGGTGCCGTTCACCTACGACCTGCAGATCGCCTCGACGCGCTACTTCAGCTCGCTGGACGACGGCGAGATCCCGCTGCTGCTGCTATTCAGCGGGACCATCTTCGGCACGGCCGACGGGCGGATGCGGGTCCAGCAGGTGCCGTGGAGCAAGGAGACCACGTTCCGCCTGCCGGTGAGCCAGTGGCGGGAGGCCGTGGACGCGCACTTCCCGGACACCTCGTGGATCACCATGAGCCGGCAGACCCTGGACGAGCTGGGCCAGTTCAAGAGCCGCAACGCGCTGCCCACCTGGGATGCGACCGTGCTCGCGCTGCTCGCCCGGGCCGGCCAGGAGGAATCGTGAAATCCCGCGACCGGATCGACCCGGCCCACCTCGAGCACGCCCGGCAGGTGGCCGAGGCCATCCTGTTCGAGGGCTATCTGCTCTACCCCTACCGGGCCTCGGCGCAGAAGAACCAGGAGCGATTCCAGTTCGGGGTGCTGATGCCCCCGGCCTACCTGGCCGTCGATGAGCACGAGCCGTCCGCCGCGCAGACCGAGTGCGTCCTGGAAGGTCGGGCCGGCGCGACGGTCACGGTGCTGGCCCGCTTCCTCCAGCTGCAGCGGCGCACCGTGCTGGCCGGCTCGCCCGCGGCCGGCTTCCGGGCCGTCGGCTCGCTGCAGGCCGGCGAGATCGAGCACACTCCCTGGGACGAGGCCACTGAGCGTGAGCAGCAGGCGGCGGCCTCGCTCGGCGACCTGCTCGGCGGGGGAATCGAGACCGAGTTCACCGTCCCGGGCGGTACCGAGTATGAGGACGTGCCCGGTCCCGGCGGCGAGCCCGCCGGGCGGCTGGCCCGGCAGCGGGAAACCTTGCACGGGACGATCCGGCTGAGCGCGGAGCGGATGCCCGGCCCGTACGGCGCCCTGCGCCTGCGGGTGGTGCTGGAAAACCGGACCGAACCGCCCGGGCCGCTGGCCCGCCGGGCGGACGGGCTGCCCTACGCGCTGATCGCCGCCCACTGCCTGATCGCGGTGCCCGGCGGCCGGTTCATGTCGATGACGGAACCGCCGGAGTGGGCGGCGGGCGAGGTCAGCCGGTGCGTGAACACCGGCACCTGGCCGGTGCTGGCCGGGCCGCCGGACTGCACCGAGCTGATGCTGTCCTCCCCGGTCATCCTCTACGACCACGCGGAGATCGCCGCCGAGAGCGCCGGCCAGCTGTTCGACTCCACGGAGATCGACGAGATCCTCACCCTCCGCACGCTCACCCTGACCGATGACGAGAAGCGTGCGGCCCGGGCCACCGACCCGCGCGCGGCGGAGCTGCTGGACCGGCTCGACGACCTGCCGCCCGAGATGATCGAGCGCATGCACGGTGCCATCCGGTACCTCAACCCGGCCGGTGGGACAGCCGCGGGGCCCGCCGCAGTGCCGGAGTGGACGGAACCCCCGCAGGAGCCGCCCGCAGGCCAGGGGGAGCGGCCGCCGGAGGAACCGGGGCGGGCGCCCGACCCGGCCATCGCCGGTGAGGCGCCCTGGTGGGATCCGGGCGCGGACCGCTCGGTGTCGCCGGAAACGGATCAGGTCGTGATCGCCGGGGTCCGGGTCGCCCGGGGCAGCCGGGTCCGGATGCTCCCCGGCGTCCGCCGCGCGGACGCGCAGGACCTGTTCCTGACCGGGCGCGCCGCGCTGGTCGAGGCGGTGCTGTTCGACGTGGACGGCCACGCACACCTGGCGGTGCTGCCCGAAGATGACCCGGACGCGGACATTCAGCGCAGCCAGGGCCGTTTCCTGTACTTCGCCCCTGACGAGGTCGAGCCTCTGGGGGCGCCCGGCTAGCCAGCCCATCCCGCACCATCTCAACGAGGAGGACCACCATGATTGGCAGGCTCATCAAGGCGGTGGTGGTGGCCGCGGTGCTCGCCGCCATCATCCAGTCGCTTCCCGACATCAAGCGCTATCTGGAACTTCGCCAGATGTAGCGCACCCGGACTGGTCTCTCCGGTCCGGCCAGGCAGCTCTACGCAAGGCAGGCAGAACTATGGAAACCATCATCGGGTTCGTCGCGGGCTACCTGACCGGCGTCAGCGAAGGCCGCGAGGGATTGGAGCGGGCGCGCAAGTCCCTGGACGCGATCAGGACGTCCCCCGAGCTGCGGCGTCTGGTCGCGGACGGGGTGGGCCTCGCCCAGGTCGTGCTCGGCCGCGTGGCAAAGGGCGGGCTGACCGGGGCCATTGGCGGCGTCAGCGAGCTGATCACGCGCAACGCGTCGGCCGGAGACGAGCGCCGCGCGGCCTGAACGATCTCCGGCTGGGCGATCTTCCCGTCCCGGCGTTCTCCGGGGTGCGCTCCGCGCCTGAGCGGGCCCCGGCTCTCACGACGCGGGCTGGTAACGCTTACGTAACGTTGCGTGGCCTTTCAATTACCTTAGGTCACCACGACGAATACTGAGCGTGACGAGCACGCGATGTGCGTAAGGCAGTGTGCCGGACCCGCCGCGCGCCGTTGGCTGGCCGCGGTCCGCGGCGGGCCACACCGGGCCCGGGGGGACGATCATGGCTGGAGACCATCGCGAGGAGACGCCGGACACGGGAGGACGCCCGGGCGGCCAGCACGCTCCCGTGTCCCGCCGCTCGGTACTCCGCGGCGCCGCCGGCGCCAGCGCGGCCGGCCTGGTGGCGGGCAGTGCGCTCACCGCCCTCCCGGCCGTGGCCGCGGCCCGGCCGGCCCAGTCCGGCCAGCCCGCCGAGCAGCCGGGCCGCTCCGCGGCCACCATGACCCCGGACGCCGCCGCGGACCGGGGCAGCGCAGCCGGGCCTCTCGTGATCCACGTGCGCGACGCGCATACCGGCGAGATGGACATCTTCGCGGGGACGACCCGCACGCGGCTGCATGACCCAGCCCTGGCCGCCCGGCTCGTCCGGGCGAGCCAGTAAACACCCATCCGCTGCGCCCGGCCGCTGACCCGGTGATGCCCGGCCAGCCCACCGACTAGCTGTGAGGTAATCCATGTCATCGCACCGCGAGGCGCCGGAGATCTCCAAGGATCCGGTCGCGGACAGCACGGATGTCTACGCGTTCGTCAGCCCTGACCGGCCGTCGACGGTCACGCTGATCGCCAACTACATCCCGTTGCAGGAGCCCGGGGGCGGACCGAACTTCTACGAGTTCGGCGACGACGTCCGGTACGAGATCCACGTCGACACCAATGGCGACGGGCAGGCTGATATCACCTATCAGTTCCAGTTCCGCACCGCGCTCCGGAACCCGGGCACGTTTCTTTACAACACCGGCCCGATCAGGTCGCTGGACAGCCCGAACTGGAACAGCCGGCAGTTCTACACCGTCACCCGGTTCGCGGGCGGTGTCTCCCAGCCCATGGGATCCGGTCTCGCCTGCCCGCCGTGCAACATCGGGCCGCTCTCCACTCCGCGGTACGCGGCGCTGGCCGCCAGCGCGGTGCACTCACTGCCCGGCGGCGTGAAAGTCTTCGCGGGCCAGCGCGCCGAGGGGTTCTACGTGGACCTGGGATCGATCTTCGATCTGGCCACACTCCGGCCGTTCCAGCAGCTGCACGCCAAGTACGGCATGCACATCTTCAGCAAGCCCGCGCCCGGGGTGAACGCCACCAACGAACTGAACGTCCACTCCATCGCCCTGCAGGTGCCGATCGCCGAGCTGACCGGTTCCAGTTCACGGGACGAGAGCGACCCGCGGGCGGTCATCGGCGTGTGGACCAGCGCCAGCAGGCGGCACGTCCAGATCTGGGACGCTGACCGGGGGGCCAGCACCTGGAGCGGCCCCTTCCGGCAGGTCTCCCGGCTCGGGAACCCGCTCGTCAACGAGGTGCTCATCCCGCTCGGCAAGAAAGACTTCTGGAACACCCAGCCGCCGGTCTACGACGAGATGTTCGCCTCCTATGTCGCCCACCCCGAGCTGGCCGCGCTGCTCCCCGGCCTGTACCCGGGTGTGTTCCCGCATCTCGCCGCGCTGGCCAAGTCCGGGAAGCCGCGGGCGGATCTGGAGGCCATCCTGCTGACCGGGATCCCGGCCGGCCTGATCAAGGGCTTCCAGAACCACACCGGGCCGGTGCTGGCCGACATGCTCCGGCTGAACACCGCCATCAGGCCCGCGCGGAAGCCGAACATCCTCGGGGTACTCGGCGGGGACCTGGCCGGTTACCCGAACGGCCGCCGGGTCTTCGACGATGTGGTGACGATCGAACTGCGGGCCATCGCCGGGCTCACCTACCCGCTGGTGTCCACGGGTTACAAGCCCGATGCGGCGGCCGGCGTGATCACCGACGGGCTCACCCCCAAGGACGTGAAGAAACCGTATCTGCATACCTTCCCGTACCTGGGCGTGCCCTACGGCGGTTACTACAACCCGTCCTGAGGCGCGGACATGGCGGAAACCAGCCCCGGCCCGTCGGGCCCGGGGAGCGTGCTGCTCGACATCGGCGGGGACGTCGGTGCGCTGATCATCACCACCCCGGCCCGCATGGCGGGGGAGGAGATCCACATCAGCCCGCTGCATGATCCCGCGGGGCGCACGCACGCCCTTGTCCGGGAACGGCGGCTGGGCCCGGCCTCCTGCCACGCGGCCGTGTACCCGGCCCTCCCCGCGGGGGACTACACGATCTGGCGGCACGCGGGCAGCCCGGCCGGGACCGTCCGCATCGACGGCGGGGCCGCGGCCAGCTACCGCTGGGCCGAGCCAGGCTGACCCCCGCAGCGCTGACCACCAGGCAGGCTGAACCGCCGGCCCCGCGCGCTGAACCGCCGGCCCCGCGCAGAACCGCCGGGCCGGCGCAGAACCGCCGGGCCGGACCGGACCGGGGACTGCCCGCGGGCTGCACCCGCCCGCCCCGGTTCCGGGGCCTTTGGCACCATGGCCTGGTGAGCCAACTCCCGATCACCCGGGCACCCCGGCGGTGAAGAAGCCGGGCAGGCTCCCCGCCGCGCCCGC
>JAOPYP010000192.1 GCA_025964635.1 Actinomycetes bacterium
CCGGTCCCCGCCCGGCCCGTGCGGCCTCCTCCCCGGCCGCCGGGTCAGCGGCCGCCGCCGGCGGCGTGACGGTCACCCCCGCCGCGGCCGGCCAGCCGCACGTGCACCGGGTCGTGACGCTGCTGGACAACTACTTCTCGGCCATCAACCAGCACGATTTCCCGGCGTACAGCAGCCTCTTTATCCCGGCCATCCGGGTCAGCAGGCAAAATTTCGCCGCCGCCTACCAATCCACGCGGGACTCGCGGGCCAGGCTGACCAGGCTGTCCGCCACGGGCCCGCAAGGGCTCGCGGCCATGGTGACGTTCGTCAGCCACCAGAACCCGGCCGACAGCCCGGACCACGCGGCGTGCAACCGCTGGCACGTCACCGTGTTCCTGAAGCGCGACGGCCACGGCTACCACATCCGGCGTCACCGGCCCGGGTTCCCGGCGGACACGGTCCGGGCCTGCCGCTGAGCCGCACCTGCCGCTGACCTGGGCCCGCCGCGCGGCGTACTCCCCACGGAGTACTCCCGAGGACGACCCCGGCCCCGCAACTGCCTCCCGGTGTAGGACGCGCCGCGCGCCGCCGATCGCGACCATCGGAGGAGCAATCACTCCTCCGGCTCGCAGGAGACCGACATGCCTAGCTCATCCACTCTCCACCAACGCGTCCGCCCCGGGATCGTGGGCTCGCTGGGACGCGCCTGCTTCCGGCACCGCCGGATCACCGTCATCGCCTGGATCGTCGGGGTCGCGGGCCTGATCACACTCTGGACCATGTTCGGGGCACCCGCCCAGGACAACTTCACCGGCAACGACCCGGGTCAGACCCTGCTCAACCAGCACTTCCACCAGCGGTCTGGTGACACGCTCACGCTGGCGATCCACTCCACGGACCCGATCGGCTCCCCTGCGGTCCGGGCCCGGGTCACCAGCGCGCTGGCGCCTTTTGCCCGGGCGCCGCACGTCACCTCGGTCACCAGCCCGTATCAGGCCACCGGCCAGATCTCGGCGCATGGCCACGAGGCCTTCGCGGTCGTCCAGTTCGGCGTCCCGTCCAGCAAGATCAGCAACGGGGAAGCCCTCGCGCTCATGCACGACGCCACGTCGATGTCCGGCCGGGGGGTGAACTTCTACCTGGGCGGCGACGTGGTCGACCTCGCGGAGACGCCCTACGGGGGAGCCACGGAGGGGGTGGGCGTACTGGCGGCCGCGATCGTGCTGCTGATCGCGTTCGGGTCCCTGCTGGCCATGGGCCTGCCAGTGCTGACCGCCGTGCTGGGCATCGGGGCCGGGCTCTCGCTCATTGCCCTGCTGGGTCATGTGTTCCCGGCCCCCGCGTTCTCCCCGATCGTCGCTTCCATGATCGGCCTGGGCGTCGGCGTGGACTACGCGCTGTTCATCGTGACCCGCTTCCGTGAGGCGCTGCACCACGGGGAGGACGCGGAGAGCGCCACCGTGACCGCGATGAGCACCGCCGGCCGGACCGTGGTCATCGCCGGCACGACCGTGATCATCGGGATGCTCGGGCTGCTGGTCCTGCGCCAGTCACTGCTGAATGGGGTCGCCATCGCCGCGGCGGCCACCGTCGCCATGATCCTGCTCGGATCGCTCACCCTGCTCCCGGCCCTGCTCGGCTTCACCGGCACCCGGCTGGCTAAGCCTTCGCGGCTGCGGCTGCCCCGGTGGCTGGGCGGCCGCCCGGCCCCTGGGACCGCTGGCCAGGCGGCGGGGCAGTCCGCCCGCCGACCCGCTGCGGAACGGTGGGCGGCCATGATCCAGCGGCGGCCCGTGGTGGCCGTACTGCTCTCAGGAGGGCTGATCCTGCTCCTCGCCGCCCCGGCGCTCAGCATGAAGCTCAGCATGCCGGACGAGTCCAGCCAGGCCCGCGGGACCATGGGGTACTCGAGCTACGCCACGATGGCCCGGGGCTTCGGGCCCGGCTTCGACGCCCCGCTGATCGTCGCGGCGGCGCTGCCCTCACCCACGACCAGCACGGCCCGGCTGGCTCACGCGATCGCCGCCACCCCCGGCATCGCCCGGGTCACCCCCGCCCGGGTCAGTTCCGACGGCCAGGCCGCACTGATGATCGCGTACCCGACCACCGGTGAGCAGAACGCGGCCACCAACGCCCTGGTCAACCAGATCCGCACCTCCGTCATCCCCCGCGCCACCGCGGGCACCGGCATCCGCGCGTACCTCACCGGGCCGAACGCCGGCAACGTGAGCTTCGCCAACCTCGTGGGGCAGCGGCTGCCCTGGCTGATCGGCGTGGTCGTCGTGCTCTCCATGCTGCTGCTGGTGGTCATGTTCCGGTCGGTCACGGTCGCGGTGAAGGCGGCGCTGATGAACCTGCTGTCCATCTCCGCCGCGTACGGCGTCCTGGTCGCCATCACGCAGTGGGGCTGGCTTGGCCATCTCTTCGGCTTCCCCGAGAAGATGCCCGTGACCACCTGGGTGCCGATGTTCCTGTTCGTGATCCTCTTCGGCCTGTCTATGGACTACGAGGTGTTCCTGCTCTCCCGCATCCGCGAGTCCTACGACGCGACCGGCGACAACGCGGCCTCGGTCGCCACCGGGCTGGCCCGGACGGCCCGGGTGATCACGGCGGCCGCAGCCATCATGGTGGTGGTCTTCCTGGCCTTCGTGCTCGGCGCCGACGTCTCGGTGAAGCAGGTTGGCCTCGGCCTGGCCGTAGCGGTGCTCATCGACGCGACCGTGGTCCGCATGGTCCTGGTGCCCGCCGTGATGGAACTGCTGGGCCCGGCGAACTGGTGGCTGCCCCGGCCACTGGCCCGCATCCTGCCGAAGACATCCCCCCGCGAGGGCGAGCCCCTGGCCGACGCGCGGGCTCTGGTCTCCGCGACGGATGTCCCGACGGACGGCTGAGGCCTCGCGGGAGGAGAACGCCCGGCGCCACCGGATCCGGTGGCGCCGGGCGCGGCCTTTTTTGGGCCAGTTCCGCCCTATCCGCTGAAAGCATGACCGCATTCGCGACCCGGCAAATTCTTTACTCTGACCATGATCGGTTTTCCATTCGCAGAGTTGGTAAGTTACCTGTAGCGCGGCACAAAGGGCGTGCCACATGTCCGATAATCCCGGACCGAGCGAAGGATTGGCCGATGTGGGAGAAATGCGTCGGGTGCGGCGAAGGCCTTTTCGCCGGGGACGCGTTTTGCGGTAATTGCGGGCGTCCTGTCACGCCGGCCGTCCCGGCCGCGCGCGAGCCTGGCGGCTTAGAGTCAGTACGCCTCACCGCCCCCGCCGACCGGGCCGAGGTCCGCATCATCCCGTCCGCGCACCGCCCCGGCGCCCCAGGGCATGCTGAGCCCGGGCAGGCCGCGCCACCCGAGCAGTCTCTGCCCAGGACGGCCCGGGCGGTGCAGGAGAATACGACGGCGCCGGACGGCGCCGCCCAGCCACCCGGCCCAGCCGAGCCGGCGGGTTCCCCCCGGCAGAACGCCACGAGCCGGCCCGGTGGCACCAGCCGACCCGACGGCACGGGCCGCGGAGGCGACGCGGTCTCGCGGAACGACGCGGTCCGGCGGGCCAGCACACCCCCGCAGGACAGCGCGGGGCCGCAGGACAGCGCAGGCTCGCGCGCCAGCATGGGACCCGGAGAGAATGCGGGACGGGCACGCGGAGTGGCGGCCCCCGACGACGACGCGCCCGGCGCGGGGGTACGCGCCCGGCCCCCGGCGACCCGGCTTTCCGGGCCGGCGAGCCTGGACCCCGCCCGCAACCCCCGCTACCTGAGGTACGTACTCCGCCAGGCGGGCGTATTCGCCGGGATCTACCTGCTCACCGAGACGCTCCTGCTGGTGTGCCTGCTGCTCAGCGCCGCGGCCGGGACGAAGCTCGGCCCCGCCCTGCGGGTGGAAATGAACAGCCTGTGGCTGGTGGCTCTCGTGCTGGCCATCCCGTTCTGGCTGATCCCGGTCCCGGCCTTGCTGGCCGACTGGAGCATGGTCATGAAGCAAAGCTCCGAGGCCACCCTGACGGCATTCGAGCACATCAATTCGGCGTTCCAGGCCCATGGCACGCCGGTCGATTCCGTGCGCGCCCGGGCCATCTCCCGGCCTGCGGAAGGGGATCGTGAATACCTCGAGCTGCGCCGCGACCATTTCAGCGGCTACATCTCATGTTTTGCGTATGGGCAGGACTTGTACCTGGGCTGGACCTTCTGGCTGCACATGTCCCCCCTGCGCCTGCTGATGGTGATCATCGGCCGCAACATCCAGGACCTAACCAGCCGGGGAGACGGGATCCACCGCTCGCTCCGCTTCGAGTCCACCCGGGCGCTGGTGGCCGCTATGCACCAGGCCACGCTCGCCGGGATCGACGCGGCCAGCAGCGAACTCAACCCGGCCGACCCTCAACTCGTCAAGGAGACCGCCATCGACATGAATTTCAGGCTGGGCTGACCGCCGATGAGATTCTGTACCCACTGCGGATCCCCGGTCAGCGGGATCCTGCGCTTTTGCACACGGTGCGGGGCGCAGACCAGTTCGGCGCCCGAGCACTCGTCCGAGCCTGACGTGGCGGAAACCAGCACCGCGGAGACGAACACCGCCGCAGCCGGCGCCGCCGCAGCCAGCGCCGCTGGGACCGGCGCCGCTGGGACCGGCGCCGCTGGGACCGGCCCGGATCAGGCCAGCGCGGGCCAGGCCACCGCGGTTCCCGTGAACACGGGCTGGGCCAGCACGGGTCACGCCACCACCGGTCACGCCACCACCGGTCAGCCAGGTACCGCAGGGGCCGCTACGAGTCCGCCGGTCCCACAGGGCCCGGACCAGCCGGGTCCTCCCCCGGTCATCCCCGCACAGGTCGGCGTGGCGGATGCCGACGACGGCGCCGGGCCGCCCGGCCAGCCGACGCCTGGCTGGGCCGCTCCCGCCTGGGCGGGTCCAGCCGAGGCCCTTTCCGCCACGGAGGACTTCTCCGGCCCCGCGACCCCGGATGATCATGCCGCGGAGCAGTCCGCGACGGACCAGGCCGCCACGGGTCAGGCCGCCACGGATCAGCTCGCGACCGCAGCGGATCTGACCCCAGCAGATCTGGCCCCAGCAGATCTGGCCCCTGCGGATCTGGCCCCAGCAGATCTGGCCCCAGCCGGGGATCAGGGCGCGACCACCACGGATCAGGCCCCAGCGGATCTGGCCCCAGCTGAGCATCAGGGCCCGACCGCTGCGGGTCAGGGCGCGACCGTAGCGGATCAGGCCGCTTACGGCTACGGGGGCAGCCCCGCCGGGCCGGGAGCGGCACCGGCCAGCAGCGTCGCCGACAAGACCGAGCTGGTCAGGCTGGTCCAGATCGGCGCCGAGGCTGACGACGAGGCATGGCCGGAAGACCCCTGGCTCCCAGGAAGCCAGCGGCCGGATCACCGGCTGCTGGTCATTGGCGGCGTGGTGCTCGCCGGGCTGCTGGCGGTCGCATCGACCGCCTGGCTGGTCGGCACCAACCAGCCCCAGGCCGGCCGTGCGCCCGCCAGCCACGCGTCTCAGCCGAGCCAGCTGGGGTCGGGCCAGGCTCAGCCCAGCCAGGCACTGTCCGGCCATCCCATCCCCGGCTTGTCCCCCACCCACCAGCCAGCACCCGCCCGGACCGGCACGAGCGCAGCGCAGACTGGCCAGAGCGGGCAGAGCGGGCACGGGCAGGGCGGGCAAGGCCGAACGGGCAGCCACCCGGGAACCAACCGCAGCAGCACCGGCCACAGCAGCACCGGCCACAGCAGCACCGGCCACAGCAGTCAGGGGCACAGCAGTCCGGCACACAGCAGTCCGGGGCACAGCAGCACTGGTCCGACCAGCCCTCCCCGCCCGGCAGCGAGCCACACCCGATCGCACCGCACGGGATCCGGCCAGTCCGGCACGAGTGGCACCGGGAACGGCCAGCACGCCCCCGGCCAGCCCGTTACCGGGCCGACGGGGGGCGTCCCGACCAGCCCCGGCCAGCCTGGTTCCGGCCAGTCGAGGCCGGGCCAGTCAGGTTCCGGCCGGTCAGGGCACAGCCGGACCGGAACCAGCCGCGGCACCACGGCGGCCCCGCATCCGCACCGGTCCGCCCCGGCCCCGAGGGGCGGCGGCAAGACCGGGCGCCCGGGCCGCGGCATCGTGTCGATCGGGCCCGGCCTGGCCGGCCGGGCTGACGTCCGGCGGGTCGCCGCGCTCCTGGACCGCTACTTCGCGGCGGTCAACGACCGCGACTACCAGGCGTACGCACACCTCTTCGCGCAGCGTCATCTGACCCCGCGTGAGTTCGCGTGGGGGTACCGGACCAGTCACGACTCGAAGGCGGCGCTGGTCGGGACCGGCCGGCTGAAAGGCGGGCTGAAGGCCACGGTGACCTTCACCAGCCACCAGGATCCTGCCGGGAGTCCCGACCACTCCAGCTGCATCGACTGGAGGATCACCCTGTTCCTGCACCGGGCCGGGACGGCGTACCGGATCGGCACGCCGCCGCCCGGCTACCGGGCCGCCCTTCACGCGTGCCGGTTCGCCCCCCGGCCTGCAGCCCAGAGGCATCCCGGCCACCGGAGCTCTGGGCACGCGAGTTCGCAGCACCAGCGGTCCACGCACCAGCGACGGAAAAACCGTTAGGGCTCATCTGGTCGGATAGGTGACGACCCGATCAACGGGCGATTGAATCGAGCGGATCTATACTTGCTGGATGTTGGATGTGACCAGGCTTCGCGTGCTCGTCGCGGTGGCCCGGCACGGCTCGGTGACCGCCGCGGCCCGGGCGCTCAACTACGCCCAGCCGTCGGTGAGCCACCACCTGTCCCGGCTCGAGGCCGAGACCGGGGCGCTGCTGACCCAGCGGGCCGGCCGCGGCGTGCGGCTGACCGACGCGGGCCGGCTGCTGGCGGAACGGGCCGAGGAGATCCTGGGCCGGCTGGATGCCGCGGAGAACGAGCTGGCCGCGCACGTGGGCCTGCGGGCCGGCCGGATCCGGCTGGCCGCGTTCCCCTCGGCGCTCAGCACGCTGGTGCCGATGGCCGCGGCCCGGCTCGAGGCTGAGAACCCCGGCCTGGATCTCACCCTCGCTGAGGCTGAGCCGCCGGAGGCCCTGCGCATGCTCCGGGCCGGCTACGTGGACGTGGCCCTCGTGTTCCGGCATTACCAGGACGGGGCGACGGTAAGCCCGCCCGGGGATGCGGACGACGGCACCCGGTCCCGGCTGCTCCTCAACGATCCCATCCACCTGGTGACCCGCGCGGCGTCGGACGGTGCGGACGGCCACCCGGCCCGGACCGCGGCCGACGAGCCGCCGCTGCCTCCCTCGCCGGACCTGGCCGACTATGCGGAGTACCGGTGGATCGGCGGCTGCGAACGGTGCCGCAGCTACCTGGTCTGGCAGTGCGAGCTGGCCGGGTTCAGCCCGAAGATCGCGTTCACCACCGACGACTTCGTCGCGGTCCAGGCGCTCGTCGCGGCGGGCCTGGGTATCACGACGCTGCCGGGGCTGGCGCTGCGTGCGGCGCGCCACCCGGGCATCCAGGCCGCGCCGCTCCCCGGGTCGCACCGACAGGTGCTCGCCATGACCTACGGTGAAGCGCCCGAGCCGCCGGCCGTGGCCCGGCTGCTCGACGTGCTCAGCGTGACCGCGGGCGCCGACCGCCCGACCGTTCCCGCGTGACCTGGACCGCCGCCCTGGGGTGGGCTGGCGCGGTGACCTAGATCGAGCGGCCGTGAGCCCGCCAGTAGGGTTCGCGCAGGCGGCGCTTGAGCAGCTTCCCACTGGGATCGCGGGGCATCTCGGCGGTGAAGTCGATCGCCGACGGCCACTTCATCCGGGCCAGCTTTCCGTCCAGGGACCCGAGGATCTCGGCGGCCAGGTCGGGGCCCGGGATCCGGCCCGCGGCGGGCTCGATCACGGCCATCACCCTCTCCCCCCACTCCTCGTCGGGAACGCCGAACACCGCGACGTCGGCCACCCCGGGATGCATGATGAGCTCCGCCTCGACCTCGGCCGGGTAGATGTTCGCCCCGCCGGAAATGATCATGTCTGCCTTGCGGTCGCAGAGGAACAGGAACCCGTCCCCGTCGAGATAGCCGATGTCGCCGGCGGTGAAGAACCCGCCCAGCCGACCCGCCTCGGTCTTGGCCGGGTCACCCTTGTACACGAACTGGGTGGTGCTCATCTTCATGTAGACCGTTCCCGGCGTGCCGGGCGGGCATGGTTTGCCGTCGTCGTCGGCGATCAGGATCTCGCTGGCCGGCCACGGCCTGCCCACCGTGCCCGGGCGGGCCAGCCACTCCTGCGGGCTGGTCAGGGTGCCGCCGCCCTCGGTCGCGGCGTAGTACTCGTACACCCGCGGCCCCCACCACTCCAGCATGGCCCGCTTCAGCGGCACCGGGCACGGCGCGGCGGCGTGGATGATCCAGCGCATCGACGACAGGTCGTACCGCGACCGGGTGGCCTCGGGCAGCGACAGCATCCGCTTGAACTGCGTCGGCACCATGTGCGTGCTGGTCACCCGGTACCGCTCCACGCAGGCCAGGGCAGTCTCGGAGTCCCAGCTGTCCATGTACACCAGGGTGTGGCCCAGGTGGATGGCCGCGCCGCCGAACAGCGTCACCGCGGTGTGATAGTTCGGCGAGGTGACCAGGTGCACGTGGGGCTGGCCGGGCGGGACCCCGAAGATCTGGAGCAGGGCGGTGGTCAGCTCCGCCGCGTCGTCCGGCGCCATCCCGGACAGGTCGCGGCGGACTCCTTTGGGCCGCCCGGTGGTGCCCGAGGTGTAGTGCATGGTCGACCCCGCCACCCGGTCCGCGGGCGTGGTGACGGGCTGCCCGGCCACCAGGTCCGCGACGGGGGTGAACCCGGGGACCGTGCCGTAGCCGAGCCGGGCCCGGGCGGGGAGCCCGGCCAGGTCTGCGGCGGCGACCCCGGCCTCGCCGTACCGTTCGTGCACGAAGAAGGCTTTCGCCTCGCTGTCGGCCACGATGTAAGCGATCTCCGGCGGGGTGAAGTGCCAGTTGATCGGGGTGTAGTACCAGCCGCCCTGGAGCGCGGCCAGGTAGATCTCCAGTGCGGTGCCGCCATTGGGGAGCAGCACGGCGATGCCGTCCCCGGGCCGCAGCCCCAGGCCCCGGAGGGTGTGCGTGAGCTGGTTGACCCGGGCGAGCAACTCACCCGCGGTGCGCTGGGTGCCATCCGGCTCGACCAGCGCGGTCCAGGCCGGATCCGTTTCCGCCCGGCGCCAGAACGCGAGCGCCATCGCCCACCTCCTCGGGAACTACCCACGAGTAGATCACGGCCGGCGGCCTTCGCCCATGCCCGGCGGAACTTTGGCCGGGAGCGGCGGCGTATCCGGCGCACGACCGGCCGCCGTACGGTACAAGTTGAGCCGGCGGCCCGGGGCCTGGGCTGGAGGCTCGGGCTGGGGCTGGGGACGAGAGGCAGGCATGAAGCGGAAGCTGGTGCGCGGCGGCCGGGCGGCCCGGCGGGTCGCGGCGGTCGCGGCCGGGGCGATGACGGCTGGCGCGACGCTGGCCGGATGCCATTTCGCGGTGGTCCCGCCCAAGCAGCATGCCGGCGCGAGCCCCACGGCCTCGCTCCGTAACCCGTACGGCTACCGGCTGGCGGACGCGCCCGCGCTGCTGACCCAGTGCGCGGTGGACACGGCCGGCCTGCGCCCGGGTACCGGGCTGGACTGGTTCGCCAACGGCCGGGTCACGATCAATACCACCAACGCGGACAACTTCAGCAGCTGGTGGGCCACGCACAACAAACCGGGTCCGTACCCGCAGACGTTCGTCATCGACGGGCACCGGACCCACTACCTGGAGTTCGGCACCACCTGGGTGAAGAGCGGCAGCCTGTGGGTGCCCACGCACGCCGGCGACACGAATCCGCAGGCGCTGCGGTACTCGCTGGCCGCCTGGACCAGCTGGGCCGCGCTCAACGGCAAGCTGCCCCCGGCGGTCTGCGGCACCGCGCTGAGCGCGAGACAGCTCCAGGATCAGATTTTCGGTACCGGCACGCCCGACCCCTGGTGACTCTCTCTGGCGAAGGGCATCACGGCCCGGTCGCTGAGCGCCGGGGCGGGCGAAGACGCGCCCGGTAGGGTGATCGGCAGGTGAGCCGGGAAGACTGGTCGGCGCCCCGCCTGCCTGCCCGCGGAAGGAACGCCGCCCCGTGCCCGTGGCCCTGCAACTGCTGGTCTTCTGCCTCGCCGCGGCGGTCAGCCTGGCTACCAGTTACCTCCTGGTCACCAGGCTGGAGCGGATCGGCGAGCGGCTGGGGCTGTCGGAAGCGCTGCTGGGCATGGTGGCCGCGCTGGCCGCGGACGCCCCCGAGATCACCTCGGCGATCACCGCGCTGGCGCAGCATCAGCAGAAGGTCGGCGCGGGCGTCATCATCGGCTCGAACGTGTTCAACCTGGCGGCGCTGCTCGGGCTGGGCGGGATCGTGGCGGGGAGCATCGCCCTGCACCGCAAGGTCGTCACCCTCGGCGGGGTCATCGCCCTGTGGGTGGCGGCGGTCTGCCTGGTCACCACCACCGGCACCATCCCGCCCGCCGCCGGGCTGGTCGCGGTGCTGGCCGTCCTGGTGCCGTACCTCGTCCTGCTCGGCGCGGGAGCCGGGCGGCTGCACCGGCTGCCGGTGGCGCGCCGCTGGGAAAGCTGGCTGGCGGTGGCGATCTCCGAGGAGGAGCAGGAACTGGAGGAGATCATCCATCCGCCGCACGGCCGCCGCCGGGACGTGTTCCTGGCGGCCGGGGCTCTGGTCGTCGTGGTGGCGGCCAGCGTGGTCATGGAGCGGACCGGGACGTCAGTCGGGACGCATTTCGGGGTGCCGCAGATCGTCACCGGCGGCGTGGTGCTGGCCGCGGTGACCAGCCTGCCGAACGCGGTCGCGGCCGTGTACCTGGCCGCGCGCGGCCGAGGCGCGGCCATGCTGAGCACCACCCTGAACAGCAACGCGCTCAACGTGACCGCCGGGCTGCTGCTGCCCGCCAGCATCACCGGGCTGGGCCCGCCGTCAGTCCACGCGGTGCTCATCGCCGTGTGGTACCTGGTTCTCACCGCCGCCGCGCTCGCCTTCGTCTTCCGGGATGGCGGGGTGCGCCGGGCCACGGGGGCGTTCATCGTGGGGTCGTACCTGGTGTTCCTCGGGTCTTTGCTGGCGACTGCGCACTCTGGGGCGCCTGGGCCCGGGCTCACCGTCATCCCGTTGCTGGTTGTTGGGGTGGCGGGGCTGGCCGGGCTGGCGCGGCGTCCCGATCGGGCCGCCCGGCGGGCCGCGGGAGGGCAGCCGGAAGGGCTGAGTCAGCCGGGGGACGGGCCGCCGACCGGGCCGCCGGGCGGGGCCAGCCGGGGTCAGCCGGGGGACGGGCCGCCGACGGGGGCGAGTACGACTTCGGACGACAGCAAGTCGTAGGCGTCCAGGTCGACCTCGCCGAGCACGTCGGCCACGGCGCCGAGGGCCACCGCGTGCCGCAGCGCATCCGGCCAGGCCCAGCCCTGCGTGATGGCCGGCAGCAGCCCGGCCACCACGGCCTCCGCGGACAGCGACAGCCCCCGATACCCCTCCAGCGCGGCCCGCCACTGCCCACCCGGGCCGGGGGCCGCCGCGGCGAGGAGGGCCGCACCAGACAGCATGGCCGCGGCCTTCGCTCCTCGGGCCAGCAGCGCGGCCGGGCCCTCGGAGATCCCCGCCCCGGGCACCCCGGCCGTCGACGCGAGCAGCACCAGGGCCGGATGCCGGTCCAGGCTGCGCCACAAGGCCGGACCGCCCGCGTGGATGATGGCCGGCACCGACGCCTCCGCCGCGTAGCTGGCCAGGGACGCGTAGATGTCCAGCGGCAGGCCGGCCGGGAGTCCGCCGCTCAGCACCACGGCGTCAGTGCCCGGCACCAGCTTGCGGAATTCGCCGGCGAACCGGCCGAGCTCCTCGGTGGTGATGAACGGGGCGGGCTCGCTCAGCCGGGTGCTCTCCTCCCGCGCCTCGTCGATCACCTCGATCACCCGCCGTGACTCACGGCCGATCCTGGTGAAGGCCGTGGCCACACCCGCGCGGGCCAGGTCGGCTTCGATCAGGTTCCCGGCGCCACCGCCCGCGAAGCCCGCCACCAGCACCTCTTCGCCCAGGCCGGCCAGCACCCGCG
Organism: Actinomycetes bacterium; assembly: GCA_025964635.1. Taxonomy (GTDB): domain Bacteria; phylum Actinomycetota; class Actinomycetes; order Streptosporangiales; family Streptosporangiaceae; genus RYN-230. Next base: position 12,100 of record JAOPYP010000192.1, read on the forward strand.
C
>JAOPYP010000196.1 GCA_025964635.1 Actinomycetes bacterium
CGGCGGGGCGGCCCGGGCGGCCCGGACGACAGCTTCGGCCGTCCCGGGCCCGCCGAGCGGGCCGGCCGGCCCCCCGCCCCTGGGGATGACCGGGACGCGGCGGACCGCTGGTCGCCCCCGCGACGGCAGCCGATCCTGGTCCTGGCCACGATGGTTATCGCGGTGAGCCTCGCGATCCTGCTCCCGGTGGCTGGCACCCTGATCGCGCTGGCCGTGCTGGCCCTGCTCCGGGCGGGTGACCTGGCCCACCGCGGCTCAGACCAGCGGGGCCCCATCATGACCGCGGCGGCCTTCCCCTTCTTCGTGGTCCGCTCGCTGATCTCCACCGTGCTCCTGGCGCCGCTGGCGCTCATCGTGGCCGTGGCCGCCGCCGGGGTCACCTTCCTGGCCATGACGTCCAGCCCTGGCCTGCACGCACTGTCCTACGGGGCGGGCGCGCTCGTGGCCTTCTACGCCTACGGCCCCGGGTCGGGCAAAGCGCGCCGCCAGCTCAACCGGGTCTGGGCCGCGGTGGTGCGCAGCCCCGGCCTGCAGGCCGTGGCGCTGTTCGGGATGTGCGCGCTCGCGCTCGCGGCGGTGGCCGCCGCGGTGACTGCGGCGGCGGCCTTCTGGCCGCTGGGCACGCCCAACGGCACGCTGCTGCACCTGCCGGGGTTCCGGGGGCCGTTCGGCCAGCTTGGCCCCTGGCGGGTGCGTTTCTGGCTCTGAGCCACCGCGGCCGGGGCGCTCGGACGTCACCGGGGCGCTCGGACGTCACCGGGGGCTCGCCACGTTTCCAGGGTGGGTGCGGCCGCCGTGGCCCGCCGGCGGGTGCCGCCGTCGGGTGCTGTCGTCGGGTGCCGTCGTCGGGAGGAGGACCCGCGATGGGGGCTAGCTGGCGCGCCGCTCAGGAAGGCCGCTCCCCGCCGGGGTGCGGCCTGCCCCGGCGGGAACCGGAGGGCCCGACGGCCGGTCCGGGGTGGACCGGGACGGCTGGGGCTGCGGCTGGGGTACCTTCTCGCGTCCGGCGGGCGGCAACGGCCGGACGAGACCGAGGGAGACCACTTCATTGGCGAGCCTGACCCGCCGGTTGGTGCCCTCGGGGATGCGGAACTTCTGGTAGAGCCGGAGGAGATGCTGCTTGACCGCCGCCTCCGTCACCACGAGGTCGGCGGCGATCTCACGGGCGGTCGCCGGGGCGACGAACGCCTCATCGGACAGGGCCGGCTGGCACAAGGACGTGAGCACGTCCAGTTCCCGCCGGGTCAGCTCGGGGCTGGGGGAACGGCGCAGATCGGTCTCGGCGGACAGGTCCTCGGTGGGGATGCCGCCAATCCGGCACCGGGCGTTCCCGAACGTCAGCACGTCCCCGTCGTCCAGGACGCGCCGGGCGACGAGCCGCCCGTTGACCCGGGTGCCGTTACGCGATAACCCCAGGTCGGTGACGTAGGCGTACGGCCCGCGGCGGACGATCTCCGCGTGCAGCCGGGAGACACTCGGATCGCCGAGCCGGACGTCCACCCCACTGCCGCGCCCGACCGTCGTCACAGCCTCGCCTAGCGGTATCACCTCACCGCTGTCCTCGATGCGTATGTAGGGCCCTTCCACGACCGTTCCTCCATTGTCCGACCAGTCACGGATCTCTCTCCGTGCAGTTACCCTTTCCGGGCAGACTCGTACCCCCTTTTGCCTGTGTGGTTTGGCCTGGCGCGCCGCCTGAGTGCGCGCTGGCCGGTCATTTGTGCGGGACCGGGCGCGTCGCCCGGCTGGCTGGCGGCGGGTCATTTGTATAGGGCCCAGCGGGCCGCCCGGCGGGCTGGCGGCGGGTCATTTGCGTGGGGCCCGCCGCGCGCCGCCCGCTGGCTGGGGGCGGGTCTTTGGCCGGCCGGCTCAGGGAACCCGCAGCCCGCGGAAGTACACTGCCGAGCGAGTCATCGGGAGGAAGAAGAAATGGCGGACAAGCCGTCCAAGGGCCTGGCGGATGTCGTCGCCGCGTCCACCGCGCTGAGCGACATCGACGGCCAGGCCGGCCGGTTGTTCTACCGCGGGTATGACATCCACCAGCTCGCCGGCTCCTCGACTTTCGAGGAGATCGCCTACCTGCTGCAGCGCGGTTCGGCGCCGGGTCTGGGTGAGCTGAACGGGTACCGCGCGGAGCTCGTGGCCGGCCGGACCCCGGGCGCGCTGGTCACCTCCACGCTGCCGCAGATCGCGGCCAGCCAGGGCCCGATGGAGGCGATGCGCAGCCTGGTCTCCCTGGCCAGCGCGGACGACCCGGATGAGAGCTCGAACGCGGCGCCCGCGAACGAGCGCAAGGCCGCCCGGCTCACTGCTCAGCAGCCCATCCTGGTCGCCGCGTACCACGCCGCCCGCGAGGGCCGGGAGAGCGTGCCGGCCGATCCCAGCCTCAGCCTGGCGGCCAACTTCCTGCTCCAGTTGCGCGGCACCCCCCCGTCCGCGCGGGACGCTGAGATCCTGGACACCTGCCTGGTGCTGCACGCAGACCACACGATGAACGCATCCACCTTCGCGGCGCGGGTGTGCGCAGCCACGCTGTCAGATATGCACTCAGCGGTGGTCGCGGCGCTGGGCACGCTCAAGGGACCGCTGCACGGCGGGGCGAACGAGCAGGTGATGCGGGGCCTGGAGGCGATCCGGTCCACGGGCGGGAGCGACCCGGTCGCCGCGGTCGGCCCGGTGACCCGGGACCGGCTGGGCGCGGGGGAGAAGATCATGGGCTTCGGGCACCGGGTCTACAAGACCGAGGACCCGCGCGCCACCCACTTGCGCCAGATGTCCGGGGAACTGGCCGCGTCGTCAGGGGACGACACGTACTACCGGATGTCCCGGCAGATGGAGGAGACCGTGTTCGCGGAGAAGGGCCTCTATCCCAACGTGGACTTCTACGCCGCCACCGTCTACCACTACCTGGGCATCCCCACGGACCTGTTCACCCCGGTCTTCTCGGTCAGCCGGATGGCTGGCTGGACCGCGCACGTGATGGAGCAGCACGCGGACAACCGGCTGATCCGGCCGGACAGCGAGTACATCGGCGATCGCGACCTGACCTGGGTCGCACTGAGCGAGCGGTAGCGATGCTCACACAGACACTGAGCGAGCGGTAGCGATGCTCACAGAGACTCTGAGCGAGCGGCAGCGATGCTCATAGTGAATAGGGAGCGAGCGGTAGCGATGCTCAGGCGGACATTGAGCGGGCAATAGTGCTCAATCAGACACTGGGCGAGCGGTAGCGATGCCCGGTGAGGACACGGGACGAGCGGTACCGTTGCTCACGAAGACACCGAGCGAGCGGTAGCGATGCTGCTAAACGTACTAAGCGAGCGGTAGTGACCGACGAGGTAAGAGGGATCACACCGCCAGCCGGGCCCGGGGGCATGGCGGCCTACGGGCTGGCCAGCATGGCCGGGACAGGCCGGGGCGCCTGGCCCCCGCCGGAGCGCGGCCGTCAGCAGCCTGCTCCGCCCCCGGATTCACCCAGCTACCCGCCGCGCTCCGCGGCCCCGGGGCCCGAGTATCCCGGGCCCCGGGCCTACGCCGACCCTCCAGTGCATCACCAGCATCAGGCGGCTGCCGGCACCCCGGCTGCTCCGCCCCGGGGCACCCGCGCCCGGCGGCCCGCCGGCGTGCGGGGGGCCCAGGCGCCGTACGTGATCGTGCTGGCTGGCCTGGCCGCCGGGCTGGCTTACATCTGGCAAGGGCCGCATTCCGTCCGGGCAGGTACGTTTATCCTGGCGGGTGCCCTTTTCGTCGCAGTCGCGGCCCGGCTTGCGCTGCCCCAGCGGCGGGCGGGCATGCTCGCCAGCAGGCGGCGCTATATCGACGTGACGGCGCTGGCCATCCTGGCCATCGGCCTGCTGGTCGCTGGCCTGGTGCTGCCGACTCCGTCGTAACCGTGCCCAGGGATAACAGCCCGGCGGGCAAGAGCACAGCGCAGTAGGGAAGGGAAGTCAGCGGCATGCCCAAGATCAAGGTAGCCAATCCTGTTGTCGAGCTCGACGGCGACGAGATGACGAGGATCATCTGGCAGGTCATCAAGGACCAGCTGATCCTGCCGTACCTGGACGTTGACCTGAAGTACTACGACCTGTCCGTGGAGAACCGGGACGCCACCGACGACCAGGTCACGGTGGACGCGGCCAACGCGATCAAGCAGTACGGGGTCGGGGTCAAGTGCGCCACCATCACCCCCGATGAGGGCCGGGTCGAGGAGTTCGGCCTGAAGAAGATGTGGCGGTCGCCCAACGGCACCATCCGGAACATCCTCGGTGGCGTCGTGTTCCGCGAGCCCATCGTGATCTCCAGCGTGCCGCGCTTCGTGCCGGGCTGGACCGAGCCGATCATCATCGGCCGCCACGCGCACGGCGACCAGTACCGGGCCACCGACTTCGTGGTGCCTGGCCCCGGCACGGTGCGCATCTCGTACCAGCCGGACGGTGACCAGGGCGAGCCGATCGACCTGGAGGTGGCCAGCTTCCCCGGCGGCGGCGTGGCCATGGCCATGTACAACTACGACGAGTCGATCCGTGACTTCGCCCGGGCAACCATGCGGTTCGCGCTGAACCGCCGCTACCCGCTGTACCTGTCCACCAAGAACACCATCCTCAAAGCCTACGACGGCCGGTTCAAGGACCTGTTCCAGGAGATCTTCGAGGCCGAGTTCAAGGCCGAGTTCGAGGCCGCGGGCATCTGGTACGAGCACCGGCTGATCGACGACATGGTCGCCCAGGTGATCAAGGGTCACGGCGGCGTCGTCTGGGCGTGCAAGAACTACGACGGCGACGTCGAGTCCGACATCGTCGCCCAGGGATACGGCTCGCTCGGCCTGATGACCAGCGTCCTGATGACCCCGGACGGCAAGACCATCGAGGCCGAGGCCGCGCACGGTACCGTCACCCGGCACTACCGGCAGCACCAGCAGGGCAAGCCGACTTCGACGAACCCCATCGCCTCGATCTTCGCCTGGACCCAGGGGCTCACGCACCGCGGCGAGATGGACGGCACCCCCGAGGTGACCCGGTTCGCGCAGACCCTCGAGCGCGTCTGCGTGCAGACCGTCGAGGACGGCAAGATGACCAAGGACCTGGCGCTGCTCGTGGGCGCGGACACGCCGTTCCTGACCACTGAGGAGTTCCTCACCGTGCTGAGCGAGAACCTCGCCAAGGCGATGAGCTGAAAGGAGCACAGGACATGACCCGCAAGGGCAAGGTGACCGTCGTCGGGGCCGGGTTCTACGGTTCGACCACCGCGCAGCGGCTCGCCGAGTACGACATCTTTGATGAGGTCGTGCTGACCGACATCGTCGAGGGCAAGCCGGAGGGGCTGGCCCTCGATATCAACCAGTCGCGGCCGATCGAGGGCTTCGAGACGCTGGTCACCGGGCAGAGCACCGGCCCGGGCGGCGAGGGCTACGAGGCGATCGCCGGGTCGTCCGTCGTGATCGTCACGGCCGGGCTGCCACGCAAGCCCGGGATGAGCCGGATGGACCTGATCGGCGTCAACGCCAAGATCGTCCGCTCGGTCGCGGAGAACGTGGTCAAGCACGCCCCGGACGCCGTGCTGATCGTGGTGTCCAACCCGCTGGACGAGATGACCGCGCTCGCGGCCAAGGTGACCGGCTTTCCCGCGACCCGGGTCCTCGGCCAGGCAGGCATGCTCGACACCGCCCGGTTCAGCTACTTCGTGGCCGAGAAGCTGGGCGTGCCGGTCGGCTCGGTGCAGACCCTCACCCTCGGCTCGCACGGCGACACCATGGTCCCGGTCCCGTCCGCCTGCACGGTGGACGGTAAGCCGCTGGGCGGCCTGCTCAGCCAGGACGAGATCGACGCGCTGGTGGACCGGACCCGCAACGGCGGGGCCGAGATCGTCGCCCTGCTGAAGACGGGGTCCGCGTACTACGCCCCGTCGGCTGCCGCGGCCCGGATGGCCCGCGCGGTCGCCGAGGACTCCGGCCAGGTGCTGCCGGTCTGCGCCTGGGTGGACGGTGAGTACGGCATCTCCGGCGTCTACCTGGGCGTCGAGGCCGAGATCGGCGCGTCCGGGGTCCGCTCCGTGGTGCAGAGGGACCTTACCGACACCGAACTAGCCGGGCTGCGCGAGGCCGCCGAGGCGGTACGCGCCAAGCAGGCCGACGTCGCCAGCCTTTAACCTCCTCCCCGTCCCAAATCCCCCACCAGCCCCACTACCCCCATGGGCGTTCCGCCCTGCTTCGTGATCAGCCGATTGGTGTCGCGGGAGCGACACCAATCGGCTGATCACGGGCCCTTAGCCGTCGCGGCGCCGGCGGCCAGGCGGCGGAGGGGGGCTAGGGGGCCGCGGGACCGGCGCCGGCGGCCAGGCGGCGGAGGGCTAGTTCGGCCAGGAGGGCCGCGCCGTCGGGGAGGATGGAATCGTCGAAGACCGCGTCGGCAGCGTGGTTGAACGGCGCGGTGGCCGGGTCGGAGCCTTCCGGGACCGCGCCCAGCATCAGGAACGCCCCCGGTACCTCGTCGAGCACGAACGAGAAGTCCTCGGCCCCCGGCAGCGGGTTGGCCTGGGCGATCAGCCGGTCTTCCCCGAATAGGTCCGCGACCGCCTGTCCCGCGAACGCGGTCTCGGCCGCGTCGTTCACCGTGACCGGGTACCCGTCCAGGTAGTCCGCCTCGGCCTGCAGGCCGTGCGCGGTGGCCAGGTCCGCGATCAGCCCCAGGCTGGTGGCCCGCACCCGGTCCCGGGCCGCGGCGGAGAACGAGCGGACCGTGGCGAGGAAGTGCGCCTCGTCCGGCACGATGTTGTCGGCGGTGCCCGCGTGGAAGCTGCCCACAGTGATCACCACCGGGTCGAAGACGTCGAACCGCCTGGTCACGAGCGTCTGCAGGGCGGTGACCATCTCGCAGGCCGCCGGGATCGGGTCCTGGGCGAGGTGCGGCTGGGACGCGTGCCCGCCGTGCCCGCGCACCGTCACGTCCAGGATGTCGGCGGCGGCCATCATGGAGCCCGGCCGGGTCGAGAACATGCCCCGCGGGAACTGGGCCGACGCGGCGTGCAGGGCATACGCGGCCACCGGCCGGCCGCCCGCCGCGTCGAGCACCCCCTCGCTGATCATGTGCGTCGCGCCGGCCTGCCCCTCCTCGCCCGGCTGGAACATGAAGATCACGTTCCCGGGCAGCTCGGCCTGCCGGGCAGACAGCAGCCGGGCCGCGCCCGCCAGCATGGCGGTGTGCAGGTCGTGGCCGCAGGCGTGCATCACGCCGGTCACCGCGGACGCGTAGGGCAGCCCGGTCCGCTCGGTGATCGGCAGCGCGTCCATGTCGCCGCGCAGCAGCACCGTGGGCCCCGGCTGCGCGCCGCGCAGTACCCCGGTCACCGAGCTGAGCGCGTGGCCCCGGGTCACCTCCAGCGGCAGGCCGTCCAGCGCGCCCAGCACCTTGGCCTGCGTCCGCGGCAGGTCGAGCCCGATCTCCGGGTCCTGATGGATCCGCCGGCGCAGTTCAGCCAGGTCACCGGCGATCGCGACCGCGTCTTCGCGGACGGACATCAGCTGACTCTCCGGGCACTGGGGGACGGCGGTGCGTCGAGGAACACCGGCGCGGGCCAGCCCCGGTGGCGGTACGCGGCGGAGACCGCCTCGTGCACCGCGGACCCGTCCTCGGGGAGCAGGACGATGACCGAGCCGCCGAAACCGCCGCCCATCATCCGGGCGCCCAGCGCCCCGGCCTGCACTGCGGCGTCCACCGCCACGTCCGCCTCCGGCCAGGAGATCTCGAAGTCATCGCGCAGCGACGCGTGGGACTCGTTCAGCAGCCGCCCGATCCCGGCCACCTTGCCCCGGCGCAGCAGGGCCGCGGCCTCCAGGACCCGCTGGTTCTCGGTGATCACGTGCCGGGCCCGGCGGCGCAGCACCGGGTCGGCCAGCCCGGCCAGGCTTTCCGGGCCGGCGATGTCGCGCAGCGTCCGCACGCCGAGCGCGCGGGCCGCCTCCTCGCATTCGATGTGCCGGGCCCCGTAGCCGCTCTCGGTCAGCGCGTGCCGGGCCCGGGTGTCGATGATCGCCAGGGCCAGCTCGGACAGGGCCGGGTCGAGAGGCACCGAGTCGGCCTCCCCGCTGCGGCAGTCCAGCAGCAGCGCGTGCCCGGCCTGGCAGAGCAGGGCCGCGGACTGGTCCATGATCCCGGTCGGCACGCCGACGAAGTCGTTCTCCGCCCGCCGGGCGATGCTGGCCAGTTCCTGGCGGGCCACGTCGAGCCCGGCCAGCTGGGTCAGGGCCAGCGCCACGGCGCACTCCAGGGCGGCCGACGAGGACAGGCCCGCGCCCTGGGGAAGATCCGAGTCCACCGCCACCCGGGCGCCGGGCACCGGGTAGCCCGCCTGGCGGAGCGCCCAGACCACTCCGGCCGGGTAGGCGGCCCAGCCTTCCACGCGGCCGGGGGCGAGGGTGTCCAGCTCGACCGTCACGGTCTTGCTCACCCCGCCCAGGACGGCCGACCCGTCCGCCCCGGCCGACCCGTCCGCCCCGGCCGACCCGTCCGGGCCGGCCGTCCCGCCGGGCTCCTGTCGCGAGCTCAGTTCGAGCACGCCGTCCTCGTGCAGTGCGGCCGCGGCGAACGTGCCCCGGTCCAGCGCGAACGGGAGCACGAACCCGTCGTTGTAGTCGGTGTGCTCACCAATCAGGTTGGCCCGGCCCGGGGCGTGCCACACGCCCTGTGGTGCGCTGGCGTACTGCGCCCGGAACCACTGGGCGGCCTGGTCCGCGCCCGGTGAACTCACGGGGTGCGGCCTGGCTCGGCCATGGCCCTGGTGAAGGCCCACGCGTCGGCGACCATCGCCCGCAGGTCGCGCTCGGGCCGCCAGCCAAGATCGGCCCGGATCTTCGCCGACGACGCGACCAGCACCGCCGGGTCCCCGGGCCGCCGCGGCCCGATCTCGGCCGGGATGTCCACCCCGGTCACCGCCCGGCACTCGGCCAGCACCTCGAGGTTGGAGGACCCGGACTCGCTGCCCAGGTTGTAGACCCGGTGCTGGCCCGGCTGGCACGCGTCCAGGGCCAGCAGGTGCGCGCGGGCCAGGTCGGCCACGTGGATGTAGTCCCGGACGCAGGTGCCGTCCGGGGTGGGGTAGTCGTCGCCGAACAGGGTCAGGTGGCCACCGTCGCCGCGGGCGGCCGACCGGGCCACGGCGAGCACGTTGGGGATGAGGTGAGTCTCGGGCGAGTGCCGCTCACCCAGCCAGCGCCCCACGGGCCCCCCAGCCCCGGCCCCCCCAGCCCCGCCGGCTCCGGGGGCCCCGGACCCGGCATCCGCAGCTCCGGGGGCCCCGGACCCGGCATCCGCAGCTTCGGGGTACGCGCCCGCCACGTTGAAGTACCGGAGGCTCATCGCGCCGATGCCGTGCATCCGGGCGTACTCGGACAAGGCCGTGTCCACCGCGACCTTCGATCCCCCGTAAGGGCTGGTCGGCCGGGTGGGTGCGGTCTCCTCGATGGGCACCTGCTCGGGCTCGCCATAGACCGCGGCGGTGGACGAGAACACGATCCGCGGGGTCCCGGCCGCCCGCATCGCCTCCAGCAGGGCCAGCGAGCCGCCCAGGTTGCTTTCCCAGTACAGGGAGGGCTTGGCCATGGACTCCCCGACCAGCGACTTGGCCGCGAAGTGCAGCACCGCGTCGGCGCCCCCGGCCAGCAGCCGGGGCGCGTCCTCGCGCAGCGTGCCCTGGACGAACGTGGCGCCCGTGGGCACCGCGTCCTCGTGCCCGGTGGACAGGTCGTCCAGCACGGTCACGTCGTGGCCGTCGGCCACCAGGAGCGCCCCCACCACGCTCCCGATATAACCGGCCCCGCCGGTGACGAGCAGCCTCACCCGGCCTCCCGCAGCCGCTGTGCTGCCTCCTCAGGCAGGACGTCGTTGATCCAGACTCCCATGCCGGACTCCGTTCCCGCGAGGTACTTCAGCTTGCCGGGCGCCCGGCGGACTGACAGTACCTGGAGATGCAGCCCGAACTCGCGGCGCGCGAACTCGTCCCGGCCCGGAGCCTGGTGCCAGGCGGCGATGTACGGCAGGGCCAGGCCGAACAGCCCGTCGAGCCGGTGCAGCACCTCGAGATAGATATCGCAGAACGCGGTCCGCTCCGCGTCGTCCAGCGCGGGAATGTCCGGCACCCGCCGGGCCGGGAACAGCTGCACCTCGAACGGCCACCGGGCGGCGGCGGGCACGAACGCGGTCCAGTGCTCGTTGCGGGTCACGATCCGGGTGCCCGCCGCGATCTCCCCGGCGACCAGGTCGTCGAACAGGTTCCCCTGGGTCTGCTCCGCGTACCGCTGCGCCTCGGCCAGCATGGTCGCGGTCCGCGGCGTGACGAACGGGAAGCCGTAGATCTGCCCGTGCGGGTGGTGCAGGGTGACCCCGATCTCCTCGCCCCGGTTCTCGAAGCAGTAGACCTGGGCGATCCCGTCCATGGCGCCGAGGGCGGTGGTCCGGTCGGCCCACGCCTCCACGACCGTCCGGGCCCGCCGCGGGCTCAGGCCCGCGAACGATCCCTCGTGATCGGAGGTGAAGCAGACCACCTCGCAGCGGCCGTAGGCCGGCCGCCCCGCGACCCCGCCGGTTTCGGGGGGAGTGGCTGCGGAGCGGTTCCGTTGCGGAGAATCGGAGCCCAGCCCACTGCCCTCCGGTACCGTCTCTGGAGGCCAGTGCCCGGCGCCGCGGAGGGACGGAAAGCGGTTCTCGAACACGACCACGTCGTAGTCGGGGGCCGGGATCTCGGTCGGGCGGCCCGGCCGGGACGGGTCGAGGGGGCACTCGCCGGGGGGCGGGAGGAATGTGCGGTCCTGGCGCGCGGCCGCGATCACCACCCACTCCCCGCGGAGCGCGTCCCAGCGCAGCCCGGCATCCGGCTCGCCGCCCGGCCCCGGAATGGGCTGGAGCGGCCTGGTGTCGGGCACCTCCGCACGGCCCAGCCCAGGAGATTCATCGAAGTAGATGATCTCCCGGCCGTCGGCGAGCGTGCCGCTGCTCTTCCATACCCCAGGGCTCACGGGACCCATACGCTATCTGGCCCGGCCGTGCTTGCCCATGGCATCCCCCGGGTCGCGGCCGAAACCGGGCGCATGGCCGGTCTGGACGCGGGTACTGCGGGCCCAGGGTAAAGGCGGGCTGCCCCGCGGGCCGCCCCCCGGTCAAGGCGACTGATCAGGTACCAGGCGCGGGCCCGGCGGCGGACTGCTTAGACTGTGCGCACATCTGCCGTGCGGGCGCCACGGCCTGGCCCCGGACCATGGGGCACGGGGGAGCCGGGCCGCCGGTGGCAGACACACGGAGGTCAGGGATCAGGACGTGAACCAGGTCGGCTGGGACATCGTGCTCGTCCTGCTCATCGTGCTCGTTGGCGGCTTTTTCGCGGCGGCGGAGATGGCCCTGGTCTCGCTGCGCGAGGGCCAGATCCGTACCCTCATGCAGCGCGGCAGGCGCGGCCAGCGGGCCGCCCGGCTCGCCCAGGACCCGAACCGGTTCCTGTCCGCGGTGCAGATCGGCGTCACCCTGGCCACCCTGCTGTCCGGCACGGTCGGCGAGGCGACCCTGGCGGGCCATCTCAAGACGACCCTGATCCACCAGGGGCTCAGCCCGGGATGGGCGTCCGCCCTGTCACTGATCATCGTCACCGTGGCGATCTCCTACTTCACCCTGGTGCTCGGCGAGCTGGCCCCCAAGCGCCTCGCCCTGCAGCGGCCGGAGAAGGTCGCGATGCTGTTCGCCCCCGGGCTCGACCGCATCGCGGTGCTGTTCCGGCCCGTCATCTGGCTGCTGTCGGTGAGCACCAACGGCGTCGTCAAGCTCCTGGGCGGAGACCCCGACCGCCAGGGCGACGCCATCACCGAAGAGGAGCTGCGCGGCATGGTCGCCGCACACGAGTCCCTCACCAAGGACGAGCGCAAGCTCATCGACGACGTCTTCGCCGCGGGCGAGCGCCAGCTGCGGGAGGTCATGCTGCCTCGTACCGAGGTGTCCTTCCTGACGGCGAACATGACCCTCAGCAAGGCGATCGAGGAGACGGCTGACGCGCCCCACTCCCGCTACCCGGTCGCCGGCGCCTCGCAGGACGACGTGATCGGCTTCCTGCACGTGCGCGACCTGATGGTGCCGGCCGCCAAGGC
>JAOPYP010000210.1 GCA_025964635.1 Actinomycetes bacterium
TCCTTGGCCCGGGGCCGACGGGTCCATTCCGGTGGCGGCTCACCGCGCAGCGCCTCGGTCAGGGTCTGGTTGCTTCCGATGCCGAGGATCTCCTTGATCTCCCGGCGGGACCGCCCGGCCCGGCGTAACGCGATGGCGCGCTCCCGCAGACGCTCGGCGGTGCCTGAGGGTCGCGGGCCGGAACCGTTTAACTGTATCGAATTCATATTCGAAGTCTAGTAGGCGGTACTGACACTCAGCCTGGCTGCCCGTGCGGGACCCACTACGTTCCGCTGAGCAGGGCCTTCACCCCACCCAACCCGCATCGGCGAGACTGGCCGGACGGTATCCTGCGAGGGTCGGGCGCGTGAACTGATGTGCCGGCTGGGCGGGCGTGATCAGGGCGGGCCAGACGGCGCGGCCGGGAGGGGTATCCCGGCATCCGGGGAGCAGCAACCGAGGAGCACCGCCACGTGAGTGTGAGCCGTCCGGCTGCGGTCATCATCCTGGCCGCGGGTGAGGGTACGCGGATGAAGTCCGATACCCCCAAGGTGCTGCATCAGATCTGCGGCGAGACCCTGCTCGGGCACGTGCTGGCCACCGCGCGCGAGACGGACCCCGTCCGGCTCATCGTGGTGGTGGGTCATCGCCGCCGCGAGGTCACCGAGTACCTGGCCAGCCACGCCCCCGACGTCCAGGCCGTGGTCCAGCACCGCCAGGGTGGCACCGGCCACGCGGTCCGGACCGTGATCGAGGAGGTCGGGCTGGACCACGGGACGATCGTGGTCACATACGCCGACGCGCCACTGCTGCGCGGCGTCACGCTGGCCGCCCTGGTCCGTGAGCACCAGGCCCGGGAGGCCTCGGCCACCGTCCTGACTGCCCGCGCCAGCAACCCCACCGGCTACGGCCGCATCATCCGCGATGACTCCGGCGCCTTCCTGAAGATCATCGAGGAGGCGGACGCGTCCCCGGGTCAGCGGGCCGTCGATGAGATCAACTCAGGGGTCTACGCATTCGAGGCGCACCTGCTCGGTGACGCGGTCAAGCGGGTGCCCACCGACAACGCCAAGGGTGAGGAGTACCTCACCGACGTCATCGCGATCCTGCGCGCCGAGGGTCACCACGTCGCCTCGGTGACGCTCGATGACCCGGACGAGGTGCTGGGCGTGAACGACCGGGCCCAGCTGGCCCGGGCGCGGCAGATCTTCAACGCGCGGCTGCTGGACACCTGGATGGGCGCGGGCGTCACGATCGTGGACCCGGCCACGACCTGGATCGACACGGGGGTCAGCCTCGGGCGCGACGTCGAGATCGGGCCGGGAACCCAGCTCGAGGGCCGCACCGAGGTGGCGGCGGGCGCCCGGGTCGGCCCCGGGTCGCAACTCCGTGACACCACCGTGGGCGAGGGGGCCAGCGTCATCCAGTCTGTCTGCCGGGAAGCCGATATCGGCGCGGGCGCGGTCGTGGGTCCCTTCGCGTACCTTCCTCCCGGCAGCAAAGTCGATGCAGGTGGCCCGGCAGAGGGTATGAACGAATCAGGAATCGGCGCTGGCGGCCAGATGACCGGCACCGGACGGGACCCCGCCCACCAGGATCCGGGCGGCCAGGGTCCTGGCGGACAGGGCTTTCAAGGCCAGGGCTTTCAAGCACAGGGCTTTCAAGCACAGGGCTGTCAAGCACAGGACGCCGGGGGGCGTCACGCCGGGGGACAGGACGCCGCAACGAGTGAGGGAGCTCAGGGAGCGTGACCGGCATCACCGCGACCGGCGAGAAGAAGCTGATGCTTTTCTCCGGCCGGGCCCACCCCGAACTGACCAGTGAAATCGCCCACAACCTCGGCATCGAGCCCACGCCGGCCCGGCTGTTCGACTTCGCCAACGGCGAGATCTTCGTCCGCTTCATGGAGTCGGTCCGCGGCAGCGACGCGTTCGTGGTGCAGAGCCACACGGCTCCGATCAATCAGTGGATCATGGAGCAGCTGATCATGGTCGATGCGCTCAAGCGCGCCTCGGCCAAGCGGATCACCGTGGTCGCTCCGTTCTTCGGCTACGCCCGGCAGGACAAGAAGAGCCGCGGCCGGGAGCCGATCTCGGCCCGGCTGATGGCGGACCTGTTCCTGACCGCGGGCGCGGACCGGATCATGGCCGTGGACCTGCACACCGCGCAGATCCAGGGTTTCTTCGACGGCCCGGTGGACCACCTGTTCGCGCTGCCGATCCTGGCCAGTTACATCGAGGGCAACCTGGACGTCTCGCAGGTCACGGTCGTGGCCCCGGACGCCGGCCGGGTCCGGGTCTGTGAGCGGTGGACCGACCGGCTCGGCAGCCCGCTGGCCATTATCCACAAGCGCCGCGACCCGGACGTGGCCAACAAGGTGGCGGTCTCCGAGGTGGTCGGCGACGTGGCCGGCCGGACGTGCATCGTGGTGGACGACATGATCGACACCGGCGCCACCATCATCAAGGCGGCTGATGCGCTGTTCGAGAAGGGCGCGGCCAAGGTGATCGTCACCGCCACGCACGGCGTGCTGTCCGGTGGTGCGGTGGACGGGCTGAAGAACTCACGGGTCAGCGAGGTCATCGTGACCAACACGCTGCCGATCCCGCTCGACAGCCGGTTCGACAAGCTCACCGTGCT
>JAOPYP010000407.1 GCA_025964635.1 Actinomycetes bacterium
CCGGGGCGGCGGCCGGTGCGGGTCGGACCCCCGCCCGGACGCCGGCCGGGGCGCCCGGGCGGAAACCGCCCCGTAAGCTGCTGGCATGGTGAGTTCGATGCTGACCGACCGGATCTCCAGGTTCCGCCAGCGCCGGACGGCGCCGCTGATCCTCGAGCTGGACCTGACCGAGGGCATCGCGGAGGAACCCCCGTCGGACCCCCTCTCCGCGCTGACCACGATGCGCCGGGCCCGCCTCGCGGACCTGCTGGACGGGTTGCGCCGGGCCGGGTCCGACGACCGCGTCAGGGCGCTGGTCGTGAAGGTCGGCGGCCGGCCGATCGGGCTCGCCCAGGTGCAGGAGCTGCACGCGGCGATCCGCGAGTTCGGCGGCTCGGGGAAGCTCACGGTGGCCTGGGCGGAGACGTTCGGCGACTTCAGCCCGGGCAACGTGCCGTACTACCTGGCCACCGCGTTCGACCGGATCTATCTGCAGCCGTCCGGGGATCTGGGCCTGACCGGGATCGCCGTGCAGAACTGGTTCTACCGCGGCGCGCTGGACAAGCTGGGCGTGGAGGTCGAGGTCGGCGCCCGGGGCGAGTACAAGAGCGCGGCCGAGCGGCTGACCGAACGCGGGTTCTCCCAGCCGGCCCGTGAAGCCCTGCAGCGGGTGGCCGCCTCGATCGTGGAGCAGCTCACCGGGGCGATCTCGCAGCGCCTGGAGATCACGCCGGCGGACGCCCGCGCGCTGATCGACCGCGGCCCGTTCGTGGCGGGCGAGGCGCTGGACGCGCGGCTGGTGGACGCGCTCGGCTACCGCGACGAGGTCTACGCGGCCGTCCGGGAGGAAGCGGGCCCGGACGCGTACCTGCTCTACCTGGGGCGCTACCAGCGGGCCCGGACGCTGGCCGAGCGGGCCAGGAAGCTGCCCGGCACCGGGACGGAGGACGCCGTCGGGCTGATCTACGCGAGCGGGCCGATCCGGCGCGGCCGCACCACCCGCAGCCCGGTGGGCGGCAGCTCGATGGGCTCGGACACGGTGAGCGGCGCGCTGCGGGGCGCGGTGGCCGACCGCCGGGTCAAGGGGATCGTGCTGCGGGTGAACAGCCCGGGCGGCTCGTATGTGGCCTCCGACACGATCTGGCGTGAGGTGGTCCGGGCCCGCGAGGCGGGCAAGCCGGTCGTGGTGTCGATGAGCGAGGTCGCCGCGTCCGGCGGCTACTTCATTGCCATGGCCGCCGACACCATCGTGGCCCAGCCCGGCACGATCACCGGGTCCATCGGCGTGATCAGCGCCAAGCCGGTGCTGGGGCAGGCCCTGGACCGGGCCGGGGTGAACACGGACTCGGTGACCGAGGGCGCGCACGCGGACATGTTCACCACGTCGCGGCCCTACAGCGACGAGGAATGGGAAAAGATCAACAGCTGGCTGGACCGGATCTACGCCGACTTCACCGGCAAGGTGGCGGACGGGCGGGGGATGACGCAGGAGCAGGTGCACGAGATCGCCCGGGGCCGGGTGTGGACCGGCGCGGACGCGGCCGGCATCGGCCTGGTCGACCAGCTCGGCGGGCTGGACGCGGCGATGGCCGTGGCCCGGCAGAAGGCCTCGCTCCCGGAGGGCGCGGCGGTGCGCCTGTATCCCCGGGCCCATCCGCTGGACCGGCTCCGGCCGCCGGACTCCAGTGAGGCCCGGCCGGCGGCAGCCGCCGCCGGGATCGGGGGCCTGTTCGCGGAGAGCTGGGGCCCGGTGTCCGCGCTGGCTGCCGCTGCGGGCCTGTCCCCGCAGGGGCCGCTCTTGCTGCCCGGCCGCTGGGTGATCCAGTGACTCATGGGCCGGTGACCGGTGATCCGGCGGCGCGTGATCTTACCCGGCCGAGCGGTGACCGCCACTGACTCCGGGGCCGGGCTGGCCGCGGCCCTGTCGGTCTTCGCCAGCGGAGTCACGCTGGTCACCGTGGCCGACGGCCGGGACGACGTCGGCACCACCGTTAGCGCGTTCTGCCCGGTGTCACTCGACCCGCCGCTGGTGCTCGTCTCGCTGATCGCCGGCTCCTACCCGGCGGAACTGCTCGGCCGGGTCGACCGGTTCGCGGTGACGATCCTGGCCGCGGGCCAGCGGGCCCTGGCCGGCCGGTTCGCCGCCTCGGGACGGCCGGGGGCGCGGCTGATGCTGGACGGCGTGCCCCACCGGCGCGGCCTGCTCTCAGGGGCGCTGATCCCGGACGGCGGGCTCGCCGCGCTGGAGTGTGAGGTCACCCAGAGGCTGCCGGGCGGCGACCACCTGCTGGTGCTCGCGTCCGTGCCGCAGGTCGCCTACCTGGCCGAATCGGGCGAGCCGCTGATCCGGTTCGCGGGCCGCTACCTGGTCCCGGGCCGCGGTTAACCGCTCTGATCCCCGGGCGCACGGGGCTCAACCCAGTTCCCGGGCGGGCTCCGCGCGCGCCATATGCTGAGCCCGGCTCACAGTTCGAGAGGCACAACCATGTCAGGCAACGAGTGGCGGGACGCCGCACCCGATGCGGGCACGCCACCGGTCAAGATCGATACCAGCGTCGCGCACATCGCCCGGGTCCAGGACTACTGGCTGGGCGGCCGGGACAACTTCGCCGCCGACCGGCACGCGGGTGATGAGGCGGTGGCCGCCTTCCCGGGCCTGGTCGCGTCGGTCCGCTCGACCCGGGCCTTCCTGGCCCGGACGGTGCGCTATCTGGCCGCCGAGGAGGGGATCAGGCAGTTCCTGGACATCGGCACCGGCATCCCCACCGCGGGCAACACCCACGAGGTGGCCCAGGCGATCGCCCCCGACGCGCTCGTGCTCTACATGGACAATGATCCGGTGGTGTTCGCGCACGCCCGGGGGCTGCTGGCCAGCGGGCCGCACGGGAGCACCGCGTACCTCGACACGGATCTGCGGGACACCGGGACGGTGCTGGCCGAGGCGGCCCGGATGCTGGATCTCACCCAGCCGGTCGCCCTGGTCCTCATGTCGGTGCTGCAGTTCATCGCGGACGGGGAGGATCCCTGGAAGATCGTCACCACCCTGCTCGACGCGCTGGCGCCGGGCAGCTTCCTGGTCGTCTCCCATCCGGCCAATGACATCGAGGCCCGGGTCATGGCGAACATGGCGGCCCGGCTCAACCAGCTGATGGCGGAGCAGGTCACGCTGCGCAGCCACGCCGAGGTGGAGCGTTTCTTCCGCGGGCTGCGGCTGCTGCCGCCCGGGATCGTCCGGGTGCCCGAGTGGCGCCCGGACTCGGCCGAGGCAGCCGGCCGGGTGGGCACCCTGTGGGGCGGCGTCGGCCAGAAGTGATCCCCGGGCCGTGCCAGGAATTCCTGGTCGCCCACGCTCCGCACGGAACGAGAGACCGTGCGTCCTGTGCACGGATCTGTGGATGGGTAGTGGACAGGCCCGGTAACGCGGGGGAAAACGACAGGCGCCCGGTGGATTGCCTGTGGACGGCCAAAGAATCTTCAAATAGCGGCCAGCGGGCCCTTGTGCGCCTGGTCAGGGGGCAGTAGAACTGCTCTCACCACTGAAGACGGGCCAGCTGGGGGGAACCCCGGACGCGGGCCGGGGCCGGGAAGCCGGTGCCGGCCGCGGGCACCAGTGATCGGTGGTGGGCCGGGCCGCACAAGGAAGCCGGGGGCTGGGCTGTTAGCCCTGCGGGCTGGCCAGTGCGGCTGGGTGACGCGAGGCCCCTCCATCTCATACATGGAGGGGCCTCGTCGTATTGTGCCCGACATTTGACAGTCTTCCCGGCTGCGACACACCGGAACCGGGCGGAACACCATCACGCGCGGCAGGTTAGACCGGGGCACTTGGTCTCGGGCTGCACGACTCCCGGCCGGTCAGCTCCGGGTCGGCCAGTTGCGGGCTCGGCGGCTCCGGGCTGGGCGTCCGGCGCGGACTCCCTGCCTTATTGACCGTCATCGAGGACGGGGGCAGTTACGCGCTGGCCGGCCCGCCAGACGGCGCGGACCAGCGGGACCCCGGGGCGGTAGGCGAGGTAGGCGTGCGACGGGCCGTCCAGCAGGATCAGGTCCGCGCGGGCACCCACGCCCAGGTGGCCGACGTCGGTGCGGCGCAGCGCGCGGGCCCCGCCCGCGGTGGCTGCCCACACGGCCTCCTGCGTGGTCATCCGCATCTCCCGGACCGCCAGGGCCACGCACAGCGGCATGCTGGAGGTGAAGCAGGACCCTGGGTTGCAGTCGGTGGCCAGCGCGACCGTCACCCCGGCGGCCAGCAGCCGCCGCGCATCAGGGTAAGGCTGCCGGGTGGAGAACTCCACCCCCGGCAGCAGCGTCGCCACGGTCCCGGATGAGGCCAGGGCGTCCACGTCCGCGTCGCTCAGGTAGGTGCAGTGGTCCGCGGAGGCCGCGCCCGCCGCCACCGCGACCTGGACGCCGGGACCGGGACCGAGCTGGTTGGCGTGTACCCGGGGGAGAAGCCCGGCCGCTCGCCCCGCGGCCAGTACCGCGGCTGCCTCGTCCGCGTCGAACGCCCCGCGCTCGCAGAACACGTCGACCCAGCGGGCGTGCGGCGCGCATGCGCTCAGCATGGGCCCGCAGACCAGGTCCAGGTACCCGGCCCGGTCGCCCTCGTACTCGGGCGGGACCACGTGCGCCCCCAGGAACGTGACCTCCGGGGTGACCTCCGCGGCCAGCGCGACCGCGCGCGCCTCGTCTGGCCCGGTGAGCCCGTAGCCCGACTTGCACTCCAGCGTGGTGGTGCCCTGGACCAGCATCTCCCGGGTGAGCCGGGCCAGGTTCGCGCGCAGCACCTCGTCCGGGGCGGCCCGGGTGGCCGCGACCGTGCTGCGGATACCGCCAGCCCGGTACGGCCTCCCGGCCATCCGCGCCGCGAACTCCGCGCTGCGCTCCCCGGCGAAGACCAGGTGCGCGTGGGAGTCGACGAAGCCCGGCAGGACAGCCCGGCCTTCGCAGTCGACGACCTCGTCCGCGGCCGGTGCCTGCCCGGCGGGGCCGGTCCAGGCCACCCGGCCGTCGTCGATGATCAGGGCCGCCCCGGTCAGCGCGGCGAACGATCCCGGCCCCCGGCCCGGCTCATCGCCCGGGGCCGCGTTGGTGACCAGCTCGCCGACGTTGGTGATCAGCGTGCTCACGGCAGCTCACGCTACCGGGGTGCGGGGTCCGGCGCCGGGTTGCCCCGCGGCCGCCAGGCTCCCTCGCCGTAGCCGCCGGGTGGACCCGTGCCCCCCGCGGCCGCGGATTCGCTCCCCTTAGCCGCCGGGCTCCCGCCCGCGCCCCGCGGCCGCTGGGCCTGGGGGCCCGGGTGGGCGGGACGGTTTTCGTTGCGGAGATTATGGATTTTCCGGTCAGTTGACCTGGATGGAGCGCTTGGCCAGGCCGAGCCAGAACCCGTCGATCACGGTGCGGGCGCCGGCCAGGTCACCGTCGGACGCGCCGAGCGTCACGAACAGCGGGGCGAAGTGCTCGGTACGCGGATGAGCCTGATGCGCGGCCGGGGCCCGGTGCTGGAAGTCAAGGAGTGCGTCCAGGTCGCCGCGGGCCAGTGTCTCCTGGCCCCAGTGGTCGAACTCGGCCATGACCGGCTGCACCCGCCCGTCGGGGCTGAGCGCGCGCAGGTTGTGGGTGAAGAAGCCGCTGCCCACGATGAGGACGCCCTCGTCGCGCAGGGGCTTGAGCTTGCGGCCGATCTCGTAGAGGCCCCCGGGGTCCAGCGTGGGCATGGACACCTGGAGCACCGGCACGTCCGCGTCCGGGTACATCTCGACCAGCGGCACGTAGGCGCCGTGGTCCAGGCCCCGGTCCGGGATGTCCTCGACCGGGGTGCCCGCCGCGCGGAGGAGTTTGCGGACGTCGGAGGCCAGTTCCGGGGCGCCCGGGGCCGGGTAGCGGACCTGGTAGTACCGGTCCTCGAAGCCCCAGAAGTCGTAGGTCAGCGGCACCGTGCTGGTCGCGCCGAGCGCGAGCGGCGCCGCTTCCCAGTGCGCGGACACCATGAGCACCGACTTCGGCTTGGGGAGCTCGCGGGCCCAGTCCGCGAGCTGGCGGGTCCACAGGGCGTCGTCGGCCAGCGGGGGGGCGCCGTGGCTGAGGTAGATCGCGGGCATGCGCTGCGTGGTGCCGGGCGCCGTGGTGCTGGGCGCCGTGGTGCCGGGCGCCGTGGTGCCGGGCGCTGTGGTGCCGGGCGCCGTGGTGCCGGGCGCCGAGTCGCTGGCGGTCATCGGTTCCTCCTGCGTGGTTCGTGTCATCGCCCGGACAACAGTTCAAATTGGAACTACATTTCCGCCCGCGTGCCTTGTCGTTCGAATTCAAACGATACTCGGTAGGCTGGCCAGGTGGCAGATCGCACGGACCTCACGCCGGCCGCCGACGACGCGGGCGCCGGTGACCGTCCCGCCGGGGAGGCCGCCGCCAGTCCCGGGGCCGAGCGCTGGCTCGATCCGGCGGAGATGAAGGCGTGGCTGGCATTCCTGGAGGTCAGCCACCTCCTCGAGCGCGCCATCGAGCACCAGCTCCGGCAGGACGCCGGGCTATCGCACGCGCAGTACGAGATCCTGTCCCGGCTGGAGGCCGCGGACGGCGGCCGGCTGCGGATGAGCGAGCTCGCGGACGTGATCGTGGTGTCCCGCAGCGGCCTGACCTACCAGATCACCCAGCTGGAGAAGGCCGGGCTGGTCCGCCGGGAGAAGTGCCCGTCGGACGAGCGGGGCATCCTGGCCATCCTCACCCCCGCGGGCCGGGACGCCCTGACCCGGGCCGCGCCTGGGCACCTGCGAGTCGTCCGCGAGAACCTCATCGACACGCTCACCCCGGCCCAGCGCGAGGCGCTGGCCGAAGGCCTCACCGCCGCCCGCGCCCGCCTCCGCCCCGCCTCCGGACCCCGCCGGCCCAACTCCGCCCCGCCGGCGCTGGAGGCGTCCTCACGCCAGGATCCGGCGACGTTTCCCGCGGATCGTGCGCCTTAATCGGTCGAAACCGGACACTGACGCGCACCGTCCGCGGGAAATGTGGTTTTGGCGGCGCAATTCGGCGGAGGCGAGGGGACCGGCGGGGGGAGGGGGGCGGCGGGGCGAGGGGGCGGTGGGATCAGGCGAGGAGGGGGCGGAGTGCGCTGGTGAGGGCGGCGGGGACGTCGGGGACCAGCAGGTGCTGGCCGTTGCGGACGACGTCACGGCCGCCGGTCACCACGTCGGTCACGTCGGCCGCGGTGCCGGCGAAGATCACCGACTCCAGCGCGGTCGCGGGGGTCGCACCGGCCAGCCGGGGGGTGTCCAGGCGGACGGTGACCAGGTCGGCCACCGCGCCCGGCACGATCTCCCCCGCCTCCGGCCAGCCCAGGCAGGTGTGCCCGGCCACGGTGGCCGCCTCGGCCAGCGCGACGGCGCCGAACCGGCCGCGCCGCCCCGAGGCCAGCCGCTCGCCCAGTTCCACGCGGCGGGCCTCGTCCAGCAGGTCGATCACCGCGTGACTGTCGCTGCCCACCGTCAGCGGGCTGCCCGCCGCGGCCAGCGACCCAGCGGGGCCGATGCCGTCAGCCAGGAAGGCCTCCGTGGTCGGGCACAGGCAGACGCATGTGCGGCTGCCGCCCAGCAACTCGATGTCGTGATGGGTGAGATGGGTGGCGTGCACCATCGTGCTGCGCGGCCCCAGCGCCCCGGCCCCGTCGAGCACCCGCGCGGGGGTGGTCCCGTAGGCCGCGAGGCAGGCGTCGTTCTCCGCGGGCTGCTCGGACAGGTGCGCGTGCAGCGGCGCCCCCAGGCGGTGCGACCACTCCACGACCGGGTGCATCTGGCCGGGCGGCACCGCGCGCACCGAGTGGATGGCCACCCCGGCCCGGGCGTGCGGCGCGAGCATCCCGTGCTCGTCGGGACCGAGCGCGGCCAGCCGGTCCGCCCACCGGCCCGCGTCCCCGTCGCTGAACCGCTGCTGCACCGGCGACAGCGGCTCGGGCGTCCCGTCCGGGGCCAGCCCGCCCGTGAGGTAGCAGGTGTCCAGCAGCGTGATCCGCACCCCCGCCTCGGCCGCGGCCTGGATGAGGGCGCGGCCCATCTCGTTGGGGTCCGGGTACGGCGACCCGCCCGGCCCGTGGTGCAGGTAGTGGAACTCGCCCACGCAGGTCACCCCGGCCAGCGCCATCTCCGCGTAGACGGCCCGGGCCAGGGCCAGGTAGCTGTCCGGCGACAACCGCCCGGCGACCTGGTACATCCGCTCCCGCCAGGTCCAGAACGTGCCCTGGCCCGCCTCGGTGATCCCGCGCAGCGCCCGGTGGAACGCGTGCGAGTGCGCGTTGGCCAGGCCGGGCAGGGTGAGGCCCGGCCGCCGCTCGGTGCCCGGCGGCACCACCTCGGCCGGCACGTCCGGGGTTACGGCCCGGAACACGCCGCCGCTGGCCTCGATCAGCACCCGGGACCGGACGTCGCCGCGCCCCAGCCAGGCCAGCTCGGCGTGCCAGCGGCGGATCCCGGGGCCGGTCGCGCCCTCGCGGCCACCCGCCGCCTCGCGCCCGCCCGCCGCCCCGGGGCCGGTCATCAGCCGGCCAGGTCGCGCAGTACCGCCGCCAGCGCGGTGACCCCGGCCGTGCAGTCCGCGTCCCCGGCGTGCTCGGCCGGCGAGTGGGACACCCCGGTGGGGTTGCGGACGAAGAGCATCGCGGTGGGCAGCCGGGCGGCCAGCACCCCGGCGTCGTGCCCGGCCCCGGTGGGCAGGCTGGGCGCCTCGATCCCGCGCGCGGCCAGCGCCGCCGCCAGCCGGTCGGCCAGCGGGAGGTCGAACTCGACCTCGGGACTGAACGACTCCTGGCGGGCGGTCAGCCCGACCCGGTTCGCGTCGGACTCCTGCCCGGCCACGGCCAGGATCTGGTCCACCATGGCCTCGAGCGTCGGGCCGTCCGGGGCCCGCACGTCCAGCCAGGCGCGCACCGCGGAGCACACCGCGTTGGCCGCGCCCGGCTCCGCGGTCACCTTGCCGATCGTGGCCCGGGCCCCGCGTTCCACCGCGGCCTGGCGGGCGGCCAGCACGGTGGCCGCGTAGGGGATCATCGGGTCGCGCCGGCCCGCCAGCGCGGCCGTGCCCGCGTGATCAGCCTGCCCGGCGAAGTCGAGCCGCCACCGGCCGTGCGGCCAGATTCCCTCGGCGATGCCGACGGCGGCATCCAGGTCGGCCAGGGCCCGGCCCTGTTCGATGTGCAGCTCCACGTAGCAGCCGAGGCGGCCGATCAGGTCCTCGTCGCGGCCGATCGGCCCGGGATCCTGCCCGGCCGCCTGCATCGCGGCGGCCAGCGTGATCCCGTCGCCGTCCTCCAGCGCGCGGGCCCGGTCCGGGTCGATCGCGCCGGTCAGCAGGCGGCTGCCCAGGCAGGCGACCCCGAAGCGGGCCCCTTCCTCCTCGGCGAACGCGGCCACCGCGATCGGCCGGGCCGGGGTGAAGCCCTCGGCGCGGAGTTCGTCGATCGCCGCGAACGCGGACACCACGCCCAGCGGCCCGTCGTAGGCGCCACCGTCCGGCACCGAGTCCAGGTGGCTCCCCGTCGCTATCGCGCGCCCCGCCTCGCCGGCCGAGCTGGCCCGGGGGGACGACCCCCCGGAACCCCCCGCGCTACGCCGGCTCGGAGGGAACACGCCTCCGGCGCGCCCCGCCTCGCCGGCGACCGGGACATCCCACCAGGCCCAGAGGTTGCCGTTGCGGTCCGGGTCCAGGCGCAGCTGCCGGTGCCGGGCGGCGGCCTCGAACCAGGCCCGGCAGTCCAGGTCGGCCGGGGTCCAGGAGAACCGGCGGTATCCGCCGGTGCGCGGGTCCCGGCCGACCGGCAGCAGTGACTCCCAGAGGAACGCGAACGTCCCCGGGGCGGGGGTGGCGGCCGCGCTCATCAGGGCTGCATCGGGACGCGCACGCCCCGCTGCGCGGCCACCTCGGCCGCTGCCTCGTACCCGGCGTCCACGTGCCGGATCACTCCCGTTCCCGGGTCGTTGGTCAGCACCCGCTCGAGCTTCTCCCCGGCCAGCCGGGTGCCGTCGGCCACACACACCTGGCCCGCGTGGATGGAGCGGCCGATGCCGACCCCGCCGCCGTGGTGGATGCTGACCCAGGACGCCCCGGACGCCGTGTTGACCAGCGCGTTCAGCAGCGGCCAGTCAGCGATCGCGTCGGAGCCGTCGGCCATTCCCTCGGTCTCCCGGTAGGGCGAGGCCACCGATCCGCAGTCGAGGTGGTCGCGGCCGAGCACGATCGGGGCCTGGACGTCGCCCCGGGCGACCAGCTCGTTGAACCGCAGCCCGGCCAGGTGCCGCTCGCCGTAACCGAGCCAGCAGATCCGGGCGGGCAGGCCCTGGAAGTGCACCTTCGCCTGGGCCATCCGGATCCACCGGGCCAGCGGCTCGTTGCCGGGGAACAGGTCGAGAATGGCGGCGTCGGTGGCGGCGATGTCGGCCGGGTCACCGGACAGCGCGGCCCACCGGAACGGTCCCCGGCCCTCGCAGAACAGGGGCCGGATGTAGGCGGGCACGAAGCCGGGGAAGTCGAAGGCCCGCTGGTAGCCGGCCAGCTGCGCCTCGCCGCGGATGGAGTTGCCGTAGTCGAAGACCTCCGCGCCCGCGTCCATGAACCCGACCATCGCCTCGACGTGCACGGCCATCGACTGCCGGGCCCGCTCAGTGAAGCCGGCCGGATCCTCGGCCCGCAGCGCCGCCATGTCCTCGAACGCCACGCCGCGCGGCAGGTAGGTCAGCGGGTCGTGCGCCGAGGTCTGGTCGGTGACCACGTCGATCGGGGCGCCCATGGCCAGCATGCGGGGAAGCAGTTCCGCCGCGTTCCCGAGCAGGCCGATGGACAGCGGCTGGCCCGCGTCCCGGGCCGCGGTGGCCCGGCGCAGCGCGTCGTCGACGTCGTCCGCCGCCTCGTCCAGGTAGCCGAACTCGATCCGGCGGGCGATCCGCGACGGGTCGCAGTCGATGACGATCGCCACCCCGCCGTTCATGGTCACCGCGAGGGGCTGGGCGCCGCCCATGCCGCCCAGCCCGGCGGTCAGCGTGATCGTGCCGGACAGTGACCCCGCGAACCGTTTCGCCGCCACGGCCGCGAACGTCTCGTACGTGCCCTGCAGGATGCCCTGGGTCCCGATGTAGATCCACGACCCGGCGGTCATCTGGCCGTACATGGTCAGCCCGAGCGACTCCAGGCGGCGGAACTCCTCCCAGGTGGCCCACTGCGGGACGAGGTTGGAGTTGGCGATCAGCACCCGCGGCGCCCACTCGTGGGTCCGCATCACCCCCACCGGCTTGCCCGACTGGACGAGCAGGGTCTCGTCGCCCTGGAGGTCCTGCAGGCTGCGCACGATCGCGTCGTAGGCCGGCCAGCTGCGGGCCGCGCGGCCCGAGCCGCCGTACACGATGAGCTGGTCGGGATGCTCGGCCACCTCGGGATCGAGGTTGTTCATCAGCATCCGCATGGCCGCTTCCTGCGGCCAGCCCCGGCAGGACAGGGCGGTCCCGCGGGGCGCGCGCACGGGCCGGGGCCCGGCGGGCGGGGTGCCTGCTGTATTCGCGGCGGCCATCGGCGCTCCTCATCAGCTTCCGGCAGCGGCGTGATCACCGCCCCGGTCGTTCATCATGCCCCGGACCCGGCCGGGCGATGCCGTCGGGCTAGGGACCCTGGACACGACCGGGGTCGCGGCCAGCGCCGCGCCGGTGACGATGACCGCCGCTTCGGCGCCGGCGCGCTGAACGATCCCGGGCCGTGACGGCCCCCCGACCGAAATGTGCCGTGGGCGTGGGCCTGACGACGATGGCCGTGCTGGAGAGGATGCCGGGCATGGTCACTCCTGGGCCCAGCGGGTGACGGCGGACTCGTCGATGTCGCCGCCCAGGCCAGGCTGCCGCGGGACGGGCAGGCAGCCGTCGGCATCGATGGCGAGCGGCTGAGCCAG
>JAOPYP010000220.1 GCA_025964635.1 Actinomycetes bacterium
GGCGGATCGTCGCCACCCAGGCCGATGTCCGCGACTACGCCGCGGTCAAGGCCGCGCTGGACGACGGCGTCGCGCAGCTCGGGCACCTGGACATCGTGTCCGCCAACGCCGGCATCTTCAGCTTCGGCAGCCTCGAAGAGCTCGACGAGACGCACTGGCAGGACATGATCGACGTCAACCTGACCGGCGTCTGGCATGCGGCCAAGGCGGCGATCCCGCACCTGCGCGCGGCCGGGGGCGGGTCGATGATCCTGACCAGCTCCACCGCAGGGCTCATGGCGATCCCGAGCATCGGGCACTACACCGCGGCCAAGCACGGCGTCGTGGGCCTGATGCGGACGCTGGCGCTGGAACTGGCCCCGGACATGATCCGGGTCAACAGCGTGCACCCGACGAGCGTGGACACCGACATGATCCAGAACGCGGCCACCTACGAGCTGTTCGCCCCGGACCTGCCGGTGGAACAGCGCACCAAGGAGGTGCTGGGCGCCCGGTTCCAGGAGCTGAACGCCCTGCCGATCCCGTGGGTCGAGCCGGTCGACATCTCCAACGCCGTGCTGTGGCTAGCCTCGGACGAGGCCCGGTACGTCACCGGCGTGACGCTGCCCATCGATGCGGGATCGCTGGTCAAGTGACAGCTGACCAACGGCCAGCTCATCGACCACCGGCTCATCCAAACGACTGAGGAAAAGTGACAGAGGAAACGAGCACCGCGGACCTGGCGCGCACCTACCAGCGAGTGGCGGCGCGCCTGGTGGGCCGCGAGCGTGAGCTGACCCTCGCGCTCGCGGCCGTGGCCGCCGGGCGGGACATCATCCTGGAGGGGCCGCCCGGCACCAGCAAGAGCACGCTGCTGCGGGCTATCACGGCCGAGTGGGGCATCCCGTTGGTGTTCGTGGAGGGCAACGCGGACCTCACGCCGGCCAAGCTGATCGGGCACCACAACCCGGCCCGGGTGCTGCGCGAGGACTACAGCGAGGACAACTTCGTGGACGGACCGCTGCTGGAGGCCATGCGTGAAGGCGGGTTCCTGTACATCGAGGAGTTCAACCGGGCCCCGGAGGACACGCTGAACACGCTGCTCACCGCGATGGCCGAGCGGCAGGTGGCGGTACCCCGGGCGGGGACGGTCACCGCCAAGCCGACGTTCCGGGTCATCGCGTCGATGAACCCGTACGACAACGTGGGCACGACCCGGCTGTCCACCTCGGTGCACGACCGGCTGTGCCGGCTGGCCATCAGCTACCAGGACGCCGAATCGGAGCGGGGCATCGTCGCGCTGCGGGCGCCGCTGCCGGAGCTGGACCCGGACCTGTACACCCGGCTGGTCGCCGACGCGGTGGCGGTGACCCGCGCCACCCGCGAGCACCCGGACGTCCGGCAGGGCAGCAGCGTGCGCGGCGCGATCGACCTGACCCTGATCGCGGGGCAGCTCCTGGACCTGCGCGGGATCACTCCGTTTCAGCACGGGCCCATGGGCGACGAGAGCTACCCGGACGTGGTGTTCGACGCCATGGTGGTCGCGCTGTCCGGGCGCATTTTCCTCGACGAGACCGTGGAGCTCACCCCCGAGGCCGTGCTCCGGCAGATCTGGGAGGACCACTTCATCCTGAACCCGGCCGCGGCGGCCCCTGGTTGAAGAGCCGTCGAGGCCGACTCCCCCGTCCAGCGCCGCAGCGACCGCCCGGCGTCGCAGCTGCGCCCGCTGCGCCGCCGGCCCAAGGTGCTCGATGAGGCGCCGGTGCTGCTGGAGCCGGCCCGCGGCGGGTCCGGCGGACTGGTGATGCCGGGCGGCGGGCGTGGCGGCCGGCGGCCGCCCCGGTCCGGCAGCGGGGGCCCGGCGGTCACCGCCGAGCAGGGCACGCTGACCGAGGCGGTGGACGGCGAGGTGCAGGCCGATCCGGAGACACTGCGCCGGGCCCGGCAGATCGCGGCCCGGCTCGCGGTGCCCCGGCCACGGCGCGACACCACCGCGCGGCGCGGCGTGGGCGAGCTGGCCAGCGTCCGCTATAAGGGCGGCTCGGACGACATCGACCTCGACCGGACCGTCGAGCAGCTGGTCGAGCACCCGGTGCCCGAGGAGGACGACATCATCGTCCGCGAGCGGATCCGGACCCGGCGCAGCGTGGCGCTGCTGGTCGACGTGTCCGGGTCCATGCGCGGCGAGCGGATCCGGACCGCGGCCGCCACGGTGGGCGCGCTCGCCGCTGAACTGGACCGCGACGACCTGGCGGTCGTGGCCTTCTGGTCCGACGCGGCGGTGCTCAGCCACCTCGGCCAGCACGTGCCGGCCCAGCAGCTGCTGGAGGAGATGCTCCGCATCCCGGCCAAGGGGCTGACCAACATCGCGTTCCCGCTGCAGGTGGCCGCGACCGAGCTGGCCCGGGTGCCGGCCCGGGACGCGCGGGTGGTGCTGCTGTCCGACTGCGTGCACAACGCCGGCCCGGACCCGCGCCCATTCGCGGCCCGCCTTTCCCGGCTGGACGTGCTCCTGGACACCTCGGGCGAGCAGGACGAGGAACTCGCCCGGGATCTGGCCCGGCTGGGCCGCGGGCAGCTGCGGCGCATCCGGGCCTACACCGACGTGGCGCCCGCGCTGAGCGCGGTCTTCGCGAGCTGAGCCGATGAGCCTGTGAGCACTGACCCGGTGGGCGCTGACCCGGTGAGCACTAACCCGATGAGCACTGGCACATGAGCACCGCGGGCCCGTACGAGCACCTGTTCACCCCGCTGCGCGTGGGCCCGCTGACGCTGGCCAACCGGGTGGTGTTCGCCGCCCACCTCACCAACTACGCGCGCGACGGGCTGCCCACCGACCAGCACGCCGCCTACTACGCGCGGCGGGCAGCGGGCGGGGCCGGGCTGATCATCACCGAGGAGCATTCCACCCACCCGGCGGACCGGCCCTACGAGAAGCTGATCCAGGGTCACCGGCCCGAGGTGATCCCCGGCTACCGGCGGATCACCGGCGCGGTGCACGCGCACGGGGTCCCGGTCCTGGCCCAGCTGAACCACAACGGCGGGCAGTCCTCCGGCATGCACTCCCGGCTCCCGGTGCAGGCGCCTAGCCCGGTGCCCGACCCGCTGTTCCGCGAGGTGCCCACGCCGGCCGGGGCGGGTGAGATCGCGGAGATCGTCGCCGGCTACGCCCGCGTCGCCCGGCACTGCGCGGAGGGCGGGTTCGACGGGGTGGAGCTGCAGTGCTCGCAGTCCTCGATCATCCGGGGCTTCCTGTCCCCGGCCACGAACCAGCGCAGCGACGGGTACGGCGGGGCGCTGGCGAACCGGGCCCGGCTGATGCTGGAGGTCGTGGCCGCGGTACGCGCGGCGATCGGTCCCGGGCTCGTGCTCGGCGTGCGGCTCGGCGGCGGCGAGCTGATCGAGGGCGGCAGCACGCTCGGCGAGGCGGTCGAGGTGGCCCGGATGGCCAGCGCCACCGGCACGGTGGACTACATCAGCACCACGATGGGGGTGGCGACCGCCACCCTGTACATGGTCATGGCGAGCATGCGCACCGCGCCCGGGTACGCCATGCACGTCGCGGCCGCGATCCGCGCCG
The DNA here is from genome assembly GCA_025964635.1 of Actinomycetes bacterium. Taxonomy (GTDB): domain Bacteria; phylum Actinomycetota; class Actinomycetes; order Streptosporangiales; family Streptosporangiaceae; genus RYN-230. The sequence goes on from JAOPYP010000220.1 coordinate 3,560, forward strand.
CGGTGGGTATCCCGGTGATCGGGGCGGGCCGGATCACCGACCCGCGGCAGGCCGACCAGGCGCTGGCCGACGGGCAGTGCGACCTGGTCGCCGTGGTCCGCGGGCAGATCGCCGACCCGGACTTCGCGGCCAAGGCCCGGGCCGGGGACGCGGCCGGGATCCGGACCTGCCTGTCCTGCAACCAGGAATGCGCGGGCCGGGTCGGGCGCAACCGCTGGCTCGGCTGCACCGCCAACCCCCGGACCGGGCACGAATCCGTCCCGCTGCCGCCGCCCACCTCTGCGCGGCGCGGCCCGGACGCGGGGCGCAGGCCCGGCTCGGAGCCGAGACCCGGCTCGGGCCGGAGGCCCGGCTCGGGCCGGCGCGTCTACGTGGTCGGCGGCGGCCCCGGTGGCCTGCAGGCGGCCGTGACCGCCGCGGAGCGCGGGCACCGGGTCACCCTGTTCGAGAGCGCCGCCCGCACGGGCGGGCAGGCCTGGGTCGCGGCCCGGATGCCGGGCCGCGGCGGGTTCGGTACCCTCACGCGGGATCTGGCCGCCCAGGCGCGGCGGGCCGGGGTGCGCCTGGAGACCAGCCACCCGGTGCACGCGGGGTTCCTGCGCGACGAGCGGCCCGACGCGGTCGTACTGGCCACGGGCGCCGTCCCGGTCCAGCCGGCCTGGGCGCACGGGCATCCCCGGGTGGTGGACGTCCGCCAGGTGGCCGACGGCTCAGCCCGGCCGGGAGGCACCGTGGTCGTGCTCGACGAGCTCGGCTTCCATCAGGCCACCTCGGTGGCGGAACTTCTCGCGGACCGCGGCTGCGCGGTGGAAGTGATCACCAGCGCCCTGGTGGTGGGCCAGGACCTCGGCCTCACCCTGGACCTGGAGCTGTGGACCAGGAAGGTTCACGCCCAGGGCGTCCGGCAGCGTACCGACGTGGTGGTGCTGGACGCGGCCAGGGACGGGGCTGGCCGCCTGGAACTCACGCTGCTGCACCACCCGACCGGGGCCAGCCAGCGGCTGGCCTGCGACTGGGTGGCCTGCGCGGTGCCGCCCCGGCCCGCCGACGAACTGTGGCACGCGCTGCGCGGCGCGCCGTTCGAGGTGCACCGGGTGGGTGACTGCCTGGCACCGCGCCGGGCCCACGCTGCGGTGATCGAGGGCGAGCGGGTGGGAGCCGCCCTGTGAACGCAGCCAGCCCTGTGAACGTAGCCAGCACCGTGAGCGCGGCCAGCACTAGGCTGATGCGCTGATGACTCAGCTCGCCGATCTCACCTGGCCCCAGGCCGCACGTCTGGGGGCCGCGGGCGCGCTGCTGGCCGTCCCGGTCGGCTCCACCGAGCAGCACGGGCCGCATCTGCCGCTGTCCACCGACACCGACATCGCGGTCGCGCTGGCCGGGCGGCTCGCCGGCCAGCGGCCCGGCGTGGTGGTCGCGCCGCCGGTCAGCTACGGCTCCAGTGGCGAGCACGCGGGGTTCGCCGGGACACTCTCGATCGGTCAGGCCGCCGTGGAACTGGTCCTGACCGAGCTAGGCCGCTCGGCCGCCGAGACCTTCGGCCACCTGGTGTTCGTGTGCGCGCATGGCGGGAACGCCGCTCCGGCGCGGCAGGCCGTCGCCCGGCTCCGGGCCGAATCGCGTCACGTGCTGCTGTGGATGCCCACGCCGAGACCGGGCCCGGACCTGCCTCTGCCGGACGCCCACGCCGGGCGGACCGAGACCGCGCTGCAGCTGGCCCTGACCCCGGGCCGGGTCCGGGCCGGGCTCGCCGAAGCCGGGAACACGGCCCCGCTGCCCCGGCTGATGCCCGCGATGCGGGCCGGCGGGATACGGGCGGTCAGCCGCAACGGGGTTCTCGGCGACCCGGCCGGGGCCTCGGCCGCCGAAGGGGCGCGGCTGCTCGATCAGCTGGCCGCGGACCTGGCCGCCGCCGTCGAAGCCTGGTATCCGCAGTCGCCCGTGAACCCCGCGAGGAAGCCTTCATGAGCGAGCGGACGGGGCGCCCTCAGGCGCCCCGGGAGCGAGCAGAGGGCAGAGCTGCGCTGGTGACGGGGGCCGCGCGCGGCATCGGCGCCGCCACCGTGCGCGCGCTGGCCGCCGAGGGCTGGTCGGTCCTGGCCGTCGACCGCTGCGCCGACGACCCGGCCCTGCCCTACCACCTGGGCACCCGCGCCGAACTGGACGCTGTGGTGGCCCAGGCAGCGGCTGGCCCGGGTCAGGCGCACGGCCTCGTCGCCGACACGCGTGACCGCGCGGCCATGGCCGCTGCGGTGGCCGAGGCCGAGCGCCGCTGGGGCGGCCTGGACGCCGCGCTCGCCGTGGCGGGCGTGATCGCGGGCGGGGTACCGCTCTGGGAGATGCCCCCCGAGCAGGAGGAGGCGGTCCTGAGCACCGACCTCGGCGGCGTGCTGGCGCTGGCCCGCGCGGCCATTCCAGCGCTGCTGCGCAGGCCGGAGCCGCGCCACGGCCGGTTCCTGGCCGTCGCGTCCGCCGCAGCGACCCGGGGGCTGCCCATGCTGGCGGCCTACTGCGCCGCTAAGGCCGGCGTGGCCGGGCTGACCCGGGCGCTGGCTACTGAGCTGCGCGGCACCGGCGTGACCGCCAACGCGGTGAGCCCGGGCTCCACGGACACGCCGATCCTCGCGGAGAGCGCGCGGCTGTACGGGCTGCCCGGAGCCGCGTCGTTCGCCGCCCAGCAGCCGCTGGACCGGCTGCTGGCCCCGGAGGAGGTGGCCGCGGCGCTGGCCTGGCTGGCCGGCGACGGCAGCAGCGGGATGACTGGCGCGGTGGTCCCGGTGGACGGAGGGCTGGCCCTGTGACCCGGCAGCTTGTCCGCCCGGCGCCTGGCCCGGGGGGAGAGCGGGGACCGGGGCCGCTGCCGGCCGGCTTCAGCATCGTGTTCGACCCGCAGACCCAGTTCGTGGGAGCGGACGTGCTGTTCGGCGGCTCGCCCCCGCGGCTGCTCCGGCTCAACCCGGCCGGCCAGCGCGCGCTCGCCGAGCTGCGCAGCGGGCCGGCGAGCTCCGCCGCCGCGGGCA
>JAOPYP010000224.1 GCA_025964635.1 Actinomycetes bacterium
AGGGGAGTACCTGAAGCGAGGAGGTGGTACACCGCTATGCCCAGTGGTATCCCGATGATGGCGCCGGGCAGGGCAGGGAGCAGCGCTGCCATCGAGAGACCAGCGGTCACTTGTCCGGCCGTTGCTCCGAGCGCTCGTTCCAAGGCGGAGGAGAACCTGCCGTCGGCAGCGGTCGCCCAGCCGATGAAGGTCGTGTTCACAGCGGCAAGGATGACCAGCATCACGGTGATGATGGCCGCCAGCTCGTTGAAGCGGTCAAGTTTCAGGTTGCTGATGGTGAGGTTGGCGATTGGGGTATGGGCATGGCTGGCGAGGATGGCAACGATGCCCGTGACGGTGGTGGTGATGCTGGCGGTGTTGAGGACAGCGCGTCGCGGCCGGCGTGAGAGCTGACGCAAGGCCAGGAGAAGTGGCACGGGCAGGCGCGCGGAAACGGCGATGACCAGTGGTCTGCGGGAAGGGACGCGTGGTGCGTCCGCGAGAGCGGAGACGGTGCTGGTGCGTGCGGCCCGGATGGCGGGAACGAGTGATGAGATAGCGGCGACCGCCAGGGCAATCACCGCGATGATGATGACGGCCGGCACGCTGATTGACGGCGCACCGGGCGGACCGGCCAGGCCGGCCCCTGTGCCTGTGAGCAGGGGTGCGATCAACCATCCTGCAAGCAGACCGGCCGCGGCGGCACCCACGGCCAGCGTGAGCTGCTCCACGAGGAGCACGACCGCGACGGTTGCCGGGGTGGCGCCAATGGCTTTGAGCAGGCCTACTCGCTTCGACTGCTCGGTCATCCGCCGGCCGGCGAGGACGCCGAGACCGGCGAGGGCGAGGAGGCCGAGCAGCCATCCCCCGACTCCCAGGGCCACCTGCTCGATCCCGATCAGGGCGTTGATCGCGCTCTGGATGCTTTGCCAGGTAAAGGTGCCCGGGTGCTGGGCCACGAAGGCCGGAGCCTGTGCGGGGTCCGCCAGCTTCAGGTTGAGGAGGTAGGCGAGAGGGGCGCCCGACCCGGCGAGACCTGCCACGGCCGAGCGGGTGAGCCACACGAGTCCCATGTTCGGGACTCCCTGACCTCTTTGAAGGGAGCGGCCGATTGCCGCGAAGGGGCAGGCGATGTGGCAGAGGCTGCTGGGGTAGGGCGGGATGGCGGCTGTCACGGCGATCCCGGCCACCCGCAACGACCGGCCGCCGATACGGACGTTGTCGCCGACGTGAACGCCAAGCGCATCGGCAAAGCCGCGCTCGATCACCACCGTGCCCGGGCGGATCCAGCCCCCTTGCGTCACCTTCGGCTGGTCCACCGGGGCCGGAGCCTGGTCTCGCCCTTCGGCCACCACGTCCACCGTGTGCCCTCGGAACCGCACGGCGCTATAGGCCGCTGGGTACGGCCCGCTGTGGGCGATCACACCGGGTGCCTTGGTCAGCGAGGCGACAGCCGCCGCCAGTTGCGCGGAGCTCATCGGCTGAGCTGACCCGGGGCCGCCACCCTCGATAGCGATGACATCCGGGCCGGCTGTGGCCAGCCGGGTCTGCTGGTACGGCTTGTTGGTCACTCCGCTCAGGGCGAACGCCACCGTCAGGGTGGTCGCAGCCGCCGCGATGACCAAGAACACCATCAGGGCTTCAACCGGGCGGCGTCGGAGGTCCCGGGCAGCGAGCCGCGAGATGAGCACGACCTGGCCTTTCATTCGCCCCCCAGCCCGATGAGCTTCCCGAGGTCGCCGCTGCTGCCGCCCGTCATTCTCGTCTCGTCAACGAATGCGCCGTCACGCATGGAAATCAGGCGATCAGCGGTGGCGGCGACGCGCTGCTCGTGAGTGACGATGACCAGGGTCTGGCCGGATTCGTGAAGCGACTCGAAGAGCCGGAGCACCCCGACGGTGGCCGAACTGTCGAGGTTGCCGGTCGGCTCATCAGCCAGCACGATCGTTGGCTGGTTGATGAGTGCCCGTGCGATGGCGACCCGTTGGCGCTGGCCGCCCGAGAGGGCCGAAGGCAGGAATCCGGCCCGGTCTGCGAGTCCTACCTGTTCCAGCAGTTGCCTCGCCCGCGTCCGGGCGGCTTTCGGTGAACGCCCCGCCAGCAGTCCCGGCAGCTCCACGTTCTCGATGGCTGTCAGCTCATCCATGAGATAGAAGCCCTGGAAGACGAAGCCAATCGCCGTGCGGCGAAGATGGGCGAGCGCACGCTCACTGATGCCATTGACACGGTCCCCTGCGAGGTCGATTTCTCCAGCTGACGGCCGCTCGAGGCCTCCGAGAAGATGCAACAGGGTGGACTTGCCGCACCCGCTCGGGCCCATGATGGCCACCGTCTCACCAGGGGCGACATCGAGGTCAACGCCGTCAACGGCACGAACGAGTGCCGCCCCCGAGCCGAACGTCTTGCAAAGACCCGAGGCCCGCAGCACCGGCCGCGTCGATGTCATGACCCATCCCTTCGACGGGCCCAGCTCCGCTCGCATGCCTCCAGCCAGCGAAGGTCCGCCTGGAGCCGCAACACGACTCCCTCCAGCAACAAGGCCGCATTGGAGTGGTCCGGCTCCCCCATGGCAGCCCGCTGTGCGTCTCGCAGCCGCCGCAGCAGCTCGCGTCGCTGCGTGTCGATGATGCTGACCGGGTCAGCCAGCCCCGCCTGGGTGGCAGCAACGAGCTTGAGGTGGAACTCTGCCAGGTCGGGCCTCGGCCAGCTCACCTCCGACAGCCACTGGAAGACCCGCTCCTGACCGGCCGGGGTCAAGTAGTACACCTTCCGTTCGGCCCGCTGAGTGCGACCCTCGGGTGGCTCATCGAGGGCCACCATGCCCGTCTTCTCCAGACGGCCGAGAGTGACGTAGATGTGCCCGGCATTCAGCCCTTCGCCCAGGGAACCGAGGGCTTCCTCGAGCCGAGCGCGCAATTGATAGCCCTGCGAGGGCTCCTTGGCCAACAGCGCCAGGACAACTTCCTGCTGCATGCAAGCTCCATCTAACGGTTAGGGCTCAACCTAACGGTTAGATACGAAGGCGTCAAGCGCAGGTAGCAAGACCATGAGCCCGAAGCTGGACGCAGGTCGTAGGACGAGTCCGCAGCGACCACCATCCCCGGCGCATCGGCATTCAGTACGCCGCCGCCGTTCTCCAAACGGAGGCCAATCGAAGACGCGCCTTCGACTAACTCAAGGCCCAAGTGCGGCCGCGTGCGAAAATAATCAACCGTTCTGAGTAGAACGCCCTCG
>JAOPYP010000311.1 GCA_025964635.1 Actinomycetes bacterium
CCGGGCCTTCGCCGCGGCGCTGCAGGAGGCCTGCGAGGTCCGCACCGCCGACCTGCATTCGCAAGCTGCTCAGGCGCTGGCCGCACCGGGACTGGCCGCACCAGGGCTGGCTGCACCGGGACTGGCCGCGCCGGGACCGGGTATCTCCCGGCCGGGTGAGCCGGACGCAGCCGCGTCCGACCTGGGCGGGTCCTGGGCGCCCGCCGCCGATGCTGCCGGACCGGGGCTGGGCGGCCGGGGCCAGACGACCCCCGTCAGCCCCCCGGTCGGGTTCTCCCCCCCGCCGCACCCGGCCCCGCCCACCAGCGCCGACCCGCCGTACCGGTCCATACCCGTGGACGACGATCTGCTCTACCGGACCCCGTCGGCCAGCGCCGCCCCGCCCACCCCCGCCTGGCCTGCCCGGGACGAGGTGCCTTACCGGATCCCGCCGGCCAGCTCCTACCGGACCCCGCCGGCCAGCGCGGACCCACCCGGACTGCGGCCAGCTGGCCGGCCACCGCAGCCGCCGCGCAGGCGGCGCCGCGGGCTGGCCCTGGTCGCCATCGGCGTGGCCGTGCTGGCCGTGATCGCCGTGGGGCTGGCGCTGGCGAAACACCACAACTCCCTCCAGCAGCGCGGAACGGCGGGACCCACCGTGGCTTCCAGCGCCCCGGCGACCAGCCGGGCCGTTCCGGTGGCCGCGTCCCCGGCCACGATCGTGCGGCGCTACTACGCGGCCATCAGCCGCCGGAACTACCGGCGGGCCTGGCTGCTGGGCGGTGATCACACTGGGCGCACCTACGCGCAGTTCGTGGCGGGCTTCAGCGGCACCCAGCGGGATGTGGTGACCATCCTCAAGACGGGCGGTGATCAGGTGGCGGCGAGCATCGTCGCGGTGCAGACCGACGGCACGGTCAAGAAGTTCGCGGGCACCTACGTCGTGACCAACGGCGTCATCACCTCATTCAACGTGAACCCGGTCGGCTGAGGCCCGCCCGGACCAGGGAAGCTGAGGACGCGCAAAAGCGTTAGGTAGCCAGGGCCCGGACTGGCACCCTGGCGTACGGCCGTCCCGCCCCTCTTCCGCTCCGCTCCCCTGTTCCGCCATGGAGAATTCCGCCGTGACACCCTCGCTCGCCGAGCTTCAGGCCCGGCTGCCCGGGCTGATGCTCCGCGATCAGCGCCGCCTCGGCCGCCGCGCCGCGCAGGCCGCCGCGCTGCCCGACGCGGGCAAGCGGGAGCATGCGCTGGACCGGCTGCTGGCGGACCTTGACGCGGCGCAGGCGCAGGCCGAGGCCAGGCGGGCCAGCGTGCCCGTGCTGCGCTACCCGGCTGAGCTTCCGGTCAGCCAGCGGAAGGACGAGATCGCCGCGGCCATCCGGGACCACCAGGTAGTCATCGTCGCCGGGGAGACCGGCTCAGGGAAGACCACCCAGCTGCCCAAGATCTGCCTCGAGCTCGGCCGCGGAATCACGGGGCAGATCGGGCACACCCAGCCGCGCCGGATCGCGGCCCGCACGGTCGCGGAGCGGATCGCCAGCGAGCTCGATACCGAGCTGGGCACCACGGTCGGCTACAAGGTCCGCTTCACCGACACCTCCAGCGACAGCACGCTGGTCAAGGTGATGACCGACGGCATCCTGCTCACCGAGCTGCAGCGCGACCGGCAGCTGCTCCGGTACGACACGCTCATCATCGACGAGGCGCACGAGCGCAGCCTGAACATCGACTTCATCCTCGGCTACCTGAAGCAGCTGCTGCCGACCCGTCCGGATCTCAAGGTCATCATCACCTCGGCCACGATCGACCCGCAGCGGTTCAGTGATCATTTTGGCGGAGCCAAATCAAGCCAACACAGCGCCGGAGGCGAATCAGGAAAGCAGAGCGGCGGAGGCGAATCAGGAACGCAGAGCGGCGGAGGCGAACCAGGAAAGCAGAGCGCGGGGGCGCCGGTGATCGAGGTGTCCGGACGCACGTACCCGGTCGAGGTGCGGTACCGGCCGCTGGCCGACCCGGACGACCCCGACCAGGAACCCAAGGACCAGGTTCAGGGCATCATCGACGCGATCACGGAATTGCGGGCCGTTGGCCCCGGCGACATCCTCGTCTTCCTCAGCGGCGAACGGGAGATCAGGGACACGGCCGACGCGCTTGACGGGGTGGACGGCCTCGAGGTGCTGCCGTTGTACGCCCGGCTGTCCGCAGCCGAGCAGCATAGGGTTTTCGCCGGAGGCGGACCAGGAAAGCAGAGCGACAGGAAGCCGGGGCAGTCCAGCCATTTCTCCCGGCGGGTGGTGCTGGCCACCAACGTCGCGGAGACGTCGCTAACCGTGCCGGGCATCAAGTACGTGATCGACCCGGGCACCGCGCGGATCTCCCGGTACAGCCAGCGGACCAAGGTCCAGCGGCTGCCCATCGAGCCGGTCTCCCAGGCCTCGGCGAACCAGCGGAAGGGCCGTTGCGGGCGGACCTCGGACGGCGTCTGCATCCGGCTGTACAGCGAGGTGGACTTCGAGAGCCGCCCCGAGTTCACCGACCCCGAGATCCTGCGGACCAACCTGGCGTCGGTCATCCTGCAGATGGCCGCGCTTGACCTGGGCGACATGGCCGACTTCCCGTTCGTCGAGCCGCCCGAGTCGCGGAACATCGCGGACGGCGTGCGGCTGCTGGAGGAACTCGGCGCCTTTTCCCCGGGTCACGAACCCGGCCTGGGGAAGACCCGGCTGACCGACGTGGGCCGCAAGCTGTCCCGGCTGCCGGCGGACCCGAGGCTGGGGCGGATGATCCTGGAGGCCGGCCGGAACGGCTGTGCCCGTGAGGTCCTGATCATCACCGCGGCGCTGTCCATCATCGACCCGCGGGAGCGGCCCGCCGACGCGCGGCCGGCAGCCGACGAGATGCACGCCCGCTTCGCCGAACCGGGGTCGGACTTCCTGGCCTTCCTCAACCTGTGGGACTACCTGCGCGAGCGGCAGAGCCAGCTGTCCACGTCGGCGTTCCGCCGGCTGTGCCGCCGTGAGTACCTGCATTACCTGCGGGTACGCGAATGGCAGGACGTGTACGGCCAGCTCCGGCAGGCCGCCGCCGATCTCGGCATCCAGGCGGGCCACGAGCGCCGCAGCGCCAGCCAGTCCCCCGGGCAGCCGCCCGGGCAGCCATCGGCGCAGCAGAACGGCCAGGGCCAGCGGCGGGCACGCCGGGGCCGGCCGCGGGCGGGCCGGACCATGCCGGCGGCCGCGGCCCAGGTCCCGGCCGGGGACGCCGAGGGCGGCGGCCGGTTCCCGGCTGAGCTGGCCGACCGGGTGCACATGTCCGTGCTCGCCGGGCTGCTGTCGCACATCGGCATGCAGGACACGGAGAGCCGGGCGCGCGGCAAGCGGCGGCCGCTGACCGAGTTCGCCGGGGCCCGCGGCGCGAGGTTCGCCATCTTCCCGGACTCGGCGCTGTCCAGGAAGCCGCCGCAGTGGGTAGTCGCGGCGGAACTGGTGGAGACGTCCCGGCTGTGGGCCCGGGTCACGGCCCGGATCGACCCCGAATGGGCGGAGCCGCTCGCGGCGCACCTGGTCCGGCGCAGTTACAGCGAGCCGCGCTGGGACGCGCGGCGCGGCGCGGCAGTGGCCACGGAGAAGGTCAGCCTGTACGGGCTGCCGATCGTGGCCGCCCGGACGGTCATGTACGGCCGGATCGACCCGGCCGCCGCCCGGGACCTGTTCCTGACGCACGCCCTGGTGGAGGGCGACTGGCAGACCCACCACACGTTCTTCGCGCACAACCAGCGGATGCTGGCCGACGCCGAGGACCTGGAACGGAAGGCGAGGCGGCGCGGGATCGTGGCGGACGACGCGGCCCTGTTCGAGTTCTACGACCGGCGGATCCCGGCCGAGGTGACCTCCGCCCGCCACTTCGACACCTGGTGGAAGCAGGCCCGCGCCGGCGATCCCGGCCTGCTGGACCTTTCCCCCGCCGACCTGATCATGCCCGCGGCCGGGGAGGTCAGCGCGGCGGACTACCCCGCCCGCTGGGCTGACCTTCCGGTGTCGTATGAGTTCGCGCCGGGTGAGCCGGACGACGGGGTGACCGTGGACGTCCCGCTGGCCCGGCTGAACCAGGTGAGCGCGGAGGAGTTCAGCTGGCAGGTGCCCGGGCTGCGGGAGGAGATGGTGACCGAGCTGATCCGCTCGCTGCCCAAGCAGTTGCGGACCACGTTCGTCCCCGTCCCCGACACGGCCCGGGCAGTACTGCCCCGGCTCGGGCCGGCCCGCGGGGACCTGCTGGACGCGCTCGGCACCGAGCTGTCCCGGCTCGGCGGCGTGCACGTGCCCCGGTCCGCATGGGACGAGTCGCGGCTGCCCTCGTACCTGCGGATGACGTTCCGCGTCGTGGGGGACGGCCGGGTGCTCGCGGCGGGCAAGGACCTGGACGAGCTGCGCCGTCAGATGCGGCCCCGGCTGCAGGCCACGCTGAGCGAGGCAGCCAGCGGAATCACCCGCACCGGGCTGCGCACCTGGGACATCGGCACGCTGCCCCGCGTGTTCAGCCAGGGCGAGGTCCGTGCCTACCCGGCCCTGGCCGACACCGGCGACGCGGTGGACGTCCGGCTGTTCGAGACGCGGGCCCAGGCGGACGCGGCCATGCTGCGCGGCACCCGGCGCCTGCTCCTGCTCCAGGTGCCCTCGGGCGCGCGGGCCGTGGCCAGCCGCCTCCCGGTCAGCGCCAAGCTGGCCATGAGCCGCCATCCGTACCCCGGTACCGGCGCCCTGCTGGAGGACTGCGCGGCCGCCGCGGCCGACCAGGTCATCACCGAGGCCGGCGGCCCGGCCTGGGACGAGGCGGGCTTCGCCCGGCTGCTGGAGGCGGCGCGAGGGGGGCTGGCCGCCCGCACCGCGGACGTGGTCGCCCTCGTGGCCCGGGCCCTCGGCGAGGCCCACCAGGTGGAGTCCAGCCTGGCCGGGACGCCCAGCCCGCCGGTCCGCGCCGCGTTCGCGGACCTGCGCGCCCAGCTGTCCGGGCTGGTCTACCCGGGGTTCGTCGCCGAGACCGGGGCCCGGCGGCTGCCGGACCTGATCCGCTACCTGCGCGGGATGAGCCGGCGGCTGGAGAAGATGCCGGAAGCGCTGGGCCGGGACGCCGAGCGGATGGCCGTCGTGCAGCAGGTGACCGGGGACTACCGGCAGACCCGGGCCGACCTGCCGCCGGCGCGGCGGGACGATCCCGACGTCCGCGAGGTGCGCTGGATGATCGAGGAACTGCGGGTCAGCCTGTTCGCGCAGACGCTGGGCACCTCCGGCCCCGTGTCGGAGCGGCGGATCGAGCGGGCCCTGGATCAGCTGCACGGCTAAGGGGCCGGCCAGCGACCGCGCGGGCGGACCGGCCGGATGACGGTTAATCTGCCGCCGGCCGTGCGTCAATAGGTTCAGTGACTCGCGACCAGTGCCCGGCGACCCGGGGGAGCTGACCAAGATCATGCCTGACCTGCTGACCGCGGGCGGCCTGGCCCGCTTCAGCGCGGCCGCGGCCGCGCACGTGGGAGACGAGACGGTGCCCGGGCTGGTGGCGCTGGTCGCCCGGGGTGATCAGGTGCACGCCGACGCGCTGGGCTCGCTGTCGATCGGCGGCCCTCCGGTCCAGCGCGACTCGCTGTTCCGGATCGCGTCCATCACCAAGCCGGTGACCGGCGCGGCGACGCTGGCGCTGATCCGGGAGGGCCTGCTGGATCTGGACGAGCCGGTGGCCAGGCTGCTGCCGGAACTGGCGGCACCGCGGGTGCTGCGCCGGATGGACGGGCCGCTGGATGACACCGTCCCGGCCCGCCGCGCGATTACCGTGCGCGACCTGCTGACGTTCACGTTCGGCTTCGGTCTCGTACCCGCGATGTTCACCGCGGCCGAGCCATGGCCGGTCGTGGTGCGGTCGCACGAGTTGCACCTGTCCACGATCGGGCCGCCTGACCCGGCCGAGCAGCCCGATCCCGGCACCTGGATCGCGGGCCTCGGCTCGCTGCCGCTGCTGGCCCAGCCGGGCGAGCGGTGGTTCTACAACACCGCAGCATCGGTACTTGGTGTCCTGCTCGCGCGGGCTTCGGGCCAGCCGTTCCCGGACGTGCTCCGGACCCGTATCTTCGAGCCGCTGGGCATGCATGACACGGGATTCTGGACGCCGCACACCGGCCGGCTGGCGTCCGCGTTCCGGTCCGCGCCCGGCGGCGGGCTGGAGGTCTGGGACAAGCCAGACGGCGACTGGAGCAGGCCGCCCGCGTTCGGCGACGGGGCGGCTGGCCTGGTGTCGACCGCCGGCGACCTGCTCGCCTTCTCCCGGATGCTGCTCCGCGGCGGGGATCCGGTGCTTCCTGCGGACCTGGTCGCCGAAATGACCAGCGACCAGCTGACCCCGGCCCAGAAGGCGCGCGGCGGTCTCGGCCCGGACTTCTTCGCGGGGATCAGCTGGGGCTTCTGCACCTCGGTGGTTACCGCCGGGCCGCGGGCCGGCGCGTTCGGCTGGGCGGGCGGCTCCGGTGCCACCTGGCTGGTCGACCCGGTCCGCGAGCTCACGGTCATCGTGCTGACCCAGCGGATGTTCGACAGCCCCACGCCGCCGCCCGTGCATGACGCCCTTCAGGACGCGGCGTACGAGGCCGTCGCCTGACCCACTCCGCGCCCGGCGGTTACCTGGCGGCCTGGGCCGCCGCGGCCATGCAACGATGCGAGCCCGGCCCGTGGTCTGTAGGGGCGAGGGAGGTGGCCCGGTGGACGAGCGGTCGGGTGAGGAGTTCCGCGAGTTCATGCACGGCCGGTGGCCGAGCATGGTCCGACTCGCGTACGGGCTCACCGGCGATCAGGGTCACGCGGAGGACGTGGTCCAGGCGGCGTTCGCCCGCGCTTACGCGTCCTGGCCGCGGGTGACGCGGAGCGGCAACCCGGACGCCTACGTCCGCCAGATCGTGATCAACGAGAACCGGAACCGGTTCCGCAAGCGCCGGGTGCCCGAGCGGCTCACCGACCAGCTCCCGGACCGGGGAGTGGCCGACATGACCGGCCGCCATGACGAGCGGATGGCCCTGATCGCCGCGCTGCAGCGGCTTGGACCCAGGCAGCGCGCCGTCGTCGTACTGCGCTACTGGGTGGGACTCACCGAGACCGAGGCGGCCGTCACGCTGGGCTGCTCGGTCGGCACCGTGAAGAGCCAGGCTTCCCGGGCCCTGGCCGCCCTCCGCACCAGCACCGAACTCGTGGAGGGGGGCCTGCAATGAGCATCAGCGACGAGCACGACCTGACGGGGCGGCTCGACCAGGCGTTCCAGGCCATCACGCCGCGTCGCGCGCCGGTGGACCAGGCGGTCCGGCACGGCACGGTGATCCGGGTCCGGCGGCGCATCGCGGTGGTGGCGGGGCTGGCGGTGGTGGCGGCCGGCATCGCCGTCCCGGCCCTGCTGCACCACCCGGCCCGGCAGCCCGTGCTGAACCAGCCCAGGCACCACGACGTGACCGTGCACCCGGCGGGGCGGCACGCGCCGGCCGGGCTGATCGCCTCCGGGACCGTGGGCGGCAGGCGCTGGCGGGTCACCGCGGACAAGCCGGGCACGAGCGGCGCCGCGCCGGGCGCCCAGTGCTTCACGGCGGTCACCCTGCACGACTGCGGGACGGTCACCGCCCCCACCCGCTCCGACCCGGTCGCGTTCATGGGCACCTCCAACGGCCCCACCGACGTCGCGTACGGGCCGGTGAGCGCGGCGGTCAGCTACCTCACGGTCCGGCTGGCCGACGGCCCGGCGCTCACCTTGCACCCAGTCTCCGTGTACGGCACCCGCTACGTGGCCTTCGCGGCTCCGCTGCACGTGGCGATCAGGAAGATCACCGCGTACTCGGCGCGCGGGGAACTGGCCTCGGCGATCCCCTTCAACGGCCCAGATGGGAGCGCAACCGTCGGCCTGTGGCTGCGGCCGGGCCAGACGGGCCTGCGCCGCGCTACCCAGGTGATCGGCTCCGGAAGGACGGGCAGCCGCGCCTGGTCCGTCACGGCGTACCTGGGACCGTGGGGCGAGTGCCTGGTGACCCGCGGTGGCGGCGGCACCAGCAGCGGCTGCAACGCGGTCCCCTCGCCGCAGGGCACCACGGTGCTTGGCTCGGCCAGCGGGTCACCGGGACTGGTGTACGGGTCCGCGTCGGCGGACGTGGAGCACATGGTCATGACCCTGGCGGGCGGCGGGACCATCCGGGTCCGGGCGATCCTGGTGGGCGACCAGAAGTTCTTCGCGTTCGCGCACGGCCAAGGGCAGCACTCAGTCCGCTGGCAGGCCTACGACGCCTCCCGGCGCGAGGTCGGCTCGGGCCGCTTCCGCGGGCTGTGAGAGGTGAGCAGAAGCGCGACGCTGTACGCCAGCCCAGAATAGACACACGGCAATGGTAATTCCGTGCGAATGGAATGGCGATTGCCGGCGCTAGCCCCCGGCCGGTACCACCCGGAAATGACAATATAATGCGCTGCCGTATCATGCTCCGTGGCGGAAAGGCTCGGGACTATTACGGGCCGCGTCCCAGCGCTTCCTTACCGGCTCATGCGGTCCGGGGCGCGGGCTCGCTTGCGCTTTGCGCATCCGGTAGTGACCGGGGCCGCCTGCCGGAGCGCTCGAACCCCCGGGCCGCCGGGTCGTGCGCGGGGCTAGTGCACCAGAGCCCACGTGCCCTGGCCCGCCGGCCTGGTCATCGGACGTGCCTCCCCGGCCAGGGCCGCCGGGCACCGAACCCCGCGGGCCCGGTACCCGGTCTTGGCTGCCGACCAGCCGTTAGCGCTATTGGGCGACCGACTGCGAAGAGTTTGCAACTAGATAATTGTCGCAACTACCATGCCACCCATGCCCTCCCCGGCACCCCCTTCCCCCGCGCCCGGCCCGGCGCCCGGCCAGATTCGCCGGCGACGGCTCCCGCCCGCACGGCGGAACCCGCACGACGCGGAGATACTGCGGCTCGCCGTCCCGGCGTTCGGGGCACTGATCGCGGAGCCGCTCTTCCTGTTCGCGGACTCGGTGATCGTCGGCCGGCTGGGCACCACGCCGCTCGGCGGGCTCGGCGTGGCCAGCCAGGCACTCACCGCCCTGGTCGGCATCTCGGTCTTCCTGGCCTACGGGACCACGGCCGCGGTGGCGCGGCAGCTGGGTGCGGGCCACCGGGAGGCCGCCATCCGCCAGGGCATCGACGGCCTCTGGCTGGCGGGCATCATCGGCGCGGTGGTGCTGGCCGCCGGGTGGCCGCTGGCACCGCAGATCGTGCACGCGTTCGGGGGCTCGCCCGGTGTCAGCGGCGAGGCCGTCACCTACCTGCGCATCAGCCTGCTCGGCGCCCCCGCCATGCTCGTGGTGCTGGCCGGCACCGGGGTGCTGCGCGGGCTGCAGGACACCCGGACGCCGCTGACCGTCGCGGTGGCGGCCAACGTGGCCAACGTCGCCCTGAACGCGTTCCTGGTGCTCGGCCTGCACTGGGGCATCGCGGGCTCGGCCTGGGGCACGGTGTGCGCGCAGACCGCGGCGGCCGCCGCATACCTGGCCATGGTGGCCCGGGGCGCCCGGCGGGCGGAGGTGGGGTTCTCCCCTGATCTCACTGGCTTGCGGGCCGCCGCCGTCACCGGGGTGTCCCTGGTGGTGCGCACGATCGCACTGCAGGCGGTGCTGATCGTGGTCACCGCGATCGCCGCCCGGCAGGGGAACGCGGCTATCGCCGCGCACCAGATCGCGTTCCGGGCCTGGACCTTGCTGGCCTTCGCGCTGGACGCGATCGCGATTGCGGCCCAGGCCATCACGGGCCGGTACCTGGGGGCCGGGGACGTGGCCGGGGCCCGGTCCGCGACCAACCGGATGATCGGCTGGGGCGTGATCTACGGGGTGGTGTTCGGGATCGTGCTGGTCGCGGCCGTCCCGCTGCTGCCCGCCGTCTTCTCGGCCGCGCCGGACGTGCGGCGGCTGCTCCCCGCCGTGCTGCTGGTGGCGGCCGCGCAGCAGCCGGTGGCCGGGGTGGTGTTCGTGCTGGACGGCGTGCTGATCGGCGCCGGGGACCAGGACTACCTGGCGCTGGCCGGGCTAGCCGCCGCGGCCGTGTTCGCGGTCGGCGCGGCGCTGGTGATCGGGCAGCACGCGGGCCTGGTCGCGCTGTGGCTGGTATTCAGCCTCTGGCTGATGGCCCGCTTCGTCACGCTCATCCTGCGCGCCAGGTCCTCCCAGTGGCTCGTCACGGGCGCGGTCCGCCGCTAGTCGCGGCGATCGTCATCGCCGTGATCCTCTCTGCGGGGGCCGCGATAACGATCCCCGCGGAAGGTAATGCGGAAGCAGAATCTTAGTAATCGCGGCCTCCCTATTTCGCTATGAGTCAATGTGCTGCGGATACAGAATAATTCACGGCGGCCGGCGATCTTTAGTTTTTGTCCCATTCACCCGGATCTCCCGGCTATTGTCGGCGTTTGCCGGTCGTCACGTGCGCCTGGCGCCCGAACGATCAGCCGCGCACCCGACCGCCAGAGGACAATGAGCAGCGATACCAGCGCCCCGGGGGACATTCCTGCCCTGGAGCCGCAGACCGACCGGGCGGCACCCCCGGGCCGCCGGGCCCCCGACTTCGCGGCCCTGGCCCCCGATCCGGCCCATGACCTGGTCCCCCACGATCCCGCTGGCCTTCCCGCGCGCCGGGCCCGCGGTCTCACCGTGGCGGCCGCGGGCGGCATCGGCATCGCGATCCTGATCATGATCGCCGCATCCCTGGTGCGCGGCGCCTGGATGCGGCCGCCCGTGCTGATGCCGGCGGCGGGGCCGCCCTGGGAGCTGGCGGTCCGGCATGTGTCCGCGGACCTGGTCACCTACGGGCTGTGGCTCGCCGCACTGCTCGGCACCGGCGGGGTCGTGGCCGGCCTGCTCGCCATCCACCACGGGGCCCGGCTGAGCGCACGGATTCTGCTCGTCGCAGGCCTGGTCACCGTCGCGGTGCTGACCGTGCTGCCCCCAGCCGGTTCCACGGACGCGCTGGACTACGCGACCTACGGCCGGCTCCTGGCCCTCGGCCACAGCCCGTACGTGACCGCCCCGGTGCACCTGCGTCACCTGCACGACGCGTTCGCCCGGTCCGTCCCCCGTGTCTGGGATCACTACGTGAGCGTCTACGGACCGCTGGCCACCGTGGAGCAGTTCCTGGCGGCCAGGCTCGGCGGTGCCTCCGCCGCCCGGATCACGTTCTGGCTCAAGCTCTGGGACTCGGCCGCGTTCGCGATCGTCGCCCTGGTCCTGGACCGTTTGCTGCGGCACAACCCGGCGCGCCGACTGCGCGCCCACCTGCTGTGGACGGTCAACCCGCTGCTGCTGTGGGACCTGGTCGCCGCCGGGCACCTGGACGTGCTGGCGGTCATGGCGGGCCTGCTCGGGCTGCTGGTGCTCGGCGAGCAGCACACGGCGGCCCGGCCCAGCCTGGGGCGTGTCGCGGCGGCGGGGGCCCTCCTCGGCCTGGCCGCCGACATCAAGATCGACTACGTGCTGTTCGGCCTGGGCGCGGCGTGGGCGCTGCGCCGCTCCCTCCCGGCCCTGGCCCTGGCCGGTGCGGCCGCGCTGGCGGTGCTCGTGCCCAGCTACGCCTACTTCGGGACGCCTGCGGTCCGGGCCCTGCTCAGCCGGCGCAACCAGAGCAGCGCCGACAACTTCTACCGGGCCTTCCTCCCGCACGGCTGGCATCACGACCTCGGGATGATCGCCACGGTCCTGGTCGTCGCCGTCGCTGTCCTGGCCCTGCGGCGGCTGCCCCCAGGTGCGGCCGCCCGCCCCGCGATCCGGCCTGCCGTCGCCCTCTGCGCCGCCTGGCTGTTCCTGTGGCCCTACCAGCTGCCCTGGTACGACGCGATGATCATCTGCGTGCTGGCGCTCTTCCCCGCCTCGCGGCTGGACTGGCTGGTGCTGGCCCGGCTCACCGTCGGAACGATTTCGAACATGCCCGGCAACCCGTTCCTCCAGCACAGCCAGCTGCTCCTGGCCACCGATCACTTCGCGGTCCGGGTCATGACCCCCATCGTCATGCTGGCCGCGGCGATCACCCTGGTCGGGCTGGGCCTGACCGGGAAGTGGAAGCTGCGGGATGCTCCCGGGCCGGGGCGTGCCGCAGCCGGGGACGCCGGGCGGCCAGCCGGAGGCCCGGGCCGCATCCTGCGATGGGCCCGCCGTTAACGCGGCCACCCATGATTTTCCCAGGCCGCGGCGGGACTCGGGGCGCGTTGTGGCCGCTGAAGGCTATACATGACGGGCAATCATGGATCAGTTGATTTCTTGTCATTGGACGCATGAATGCTGGTCGGTGACACTGGATAGCGAACCACTGTCCCTAAGGAAGGAAACATGGACACCACCACATCACCCGTCAGCCAGCTCTGGACGACCGTCCGCGACGAGCTCCGGGACGCACGCGCGGCCCGTGCCGCCCGCAAGGCCCTGGAGCACGACCTGTCCGGCTACACCTCGCAGGCGGACCTGAACGACCTGGGCGCGATCCTCGACCGGCACAGCGAGGAGGAGACGGCGGACATTCGCCGCATCCTGGCCACCCGCCTGTCGGCCTGATCAAACCCCGGGCCTGCACCGGCGCAGGCCCCACGCCGGCCGGCCGGCGCCGGGCAGCGAGTAGCCGGGGGCGCCTGACTGCCGCGGGGCCGGGAAGGCCCCGCGGCCGCACGTCAGGGCAGTTTCCACTGCTGGTTGGCGTTGCCGCTGCAGTCCCAGATCTGGAGCTGGGTCCCCGGTGTCGTAGACCAGCCCGTATCGTCGAGGCACCTGCCGGACTGCGGGTTGTAGAGGGAACCATTCGACTGCGGGATGAAGACCTGCGCGGCTGAGCCATTGCAGTCGTAGAGGTCCACCGTGGTTCCGTTGGCCGTTCCGCCGCCGTTGATATCCAGGCACTTGCCCAGAACGTGCAGCGTGCTGCCCGCCTGGACCACCGTCCACTGCTGGGCCGCGGTGCCGTTGCAGGTGTAGACCTGGACCGGATTGAAGTTCGCGGTGCTCGCGGCCCGGTCGTCGATGCACAGGCTGCCGTAACCGACGATAGGGCCGGTGACCCCTGAGCCGCCGCCTCCTGACCCGCTGCTCGTCTGGTACGCGGCGACGTAGGCAACGCTCATCGTGCCACCGGAAGTCGTCCCGCTGGTAGGAGTCGAGCAGCCACACACGCCGTTGGGGAACCCGCCGCCCATGGCGAGGTCGAAGATGATCGACAGGTTATGGTCGAAGGCGGCTTGCCACGTGGACGTGCCGACCTGGCTCTCAGACACGCTGAAGTACTGGTTCCCGTCCAGGTAGAAGGTGATCGACTCATTGGACGTGTTCGTCCGGTTCAGGATCATCGTGTACGTGTGGTAGCCGGACTGACAGCCGGAGCAGGATCGCAGCCCGCTGCCGATCCCGTTCCCCTCGTTGCACGGCCCGCCGGGGTAGCTGCCGCAATGGATGGTGCCCGCTACGTCGGACAGCGCATTGACGTCCTCCATGATGTCGATCTCACCGTTTTCCGGCCACTGACCGGGCCCGAGCATCCAGAACGCCGGCCAGTAGCCGAGGCCGCTGGCTGGATTGGGCTGCTGGATGGACGCGGTCACCTCGAGCTGGCCGCCGGCCGGCGCGCCCACATTGGCGCTGGTCGTCTGGATACGGCCAGATGTCCACGAGCTGCCCGAGCCAAGTGCGGTGATGTTGAGGTCGCCGTTGCCGTCGAGGTGGACGTTGCTCGTCGAGTTCGTCATGGTCTCGATCTCGCCGGTCCCGAAATTCGAGCCGGGGCCCGTGTCATACATCCACTGGGAGTCGGCGCCGGAACCCGCGCCGCCGTTGAAGTCGTCGCTGAACACCGTCGACCAGCCGGCCGGCGGGCCTGGTACCGCGTTCGGCGCGGCCGCCGCGCGCACAGCGGCACCAGACCCCGCGGGCTGGGGTGCTGCAGTCGCGGGGGCTAACGCTGCGGGTTGGGTGGCTCCGGCCGCGGGGTGGCCGGCCGCGGCCCACGCGGGACCGGTACTCGTGCTCAGCGCGACAATCGGCGCCGCGGCGGCGACCAGTATGGCCAGCCTCCGGCCGCGGCCGGATCCGCCGTCAGCTCCCCGGAAGGGGTTTCTCGCGCGCCCCAGTAAGACCGTCATTGGCCGCATCCTCCGTCTCGCCGCTGCCCGGTGCGGAAACTTGCCCGTAAACAAACTATAAGGAAAGTTTCCTATTTATTGAGGTGACAATAACCCCGTCGCCCCGGGCGGTCAATACCGGGATCCGCCGGGCAGCCCGGAACGGCCGGGCACCCGGTCCCCGGCCGTTCCGGATGAGGCAGTGCGGAGCTTGGCTACCTCGTCAGGCGGCTCGCTTATAGGCGCGGATCGCGAGCGGCACGAACACGATGAAGATCCCGCCCAGCCACGCGACGCTCAGCCATAGGTTCGTTGCGATCGGCCCGCCGAGGGCCATCGAGCGCATGGTGTCGATGACGATGGTGACCGGCTGGTTTTTGGCGAAGGCCTGCAGCCAGCCGGGCATGGTCGAGATCGGCACGAACGCCGAGCTGACGAACGTGAGCGGGAACAGCCAGATCAGCCCGAAGGCCTGCACCGACTCCTCGTCGCCGATGGCCAGCCCGGTGAACGCGGCGATGCAGCAGATGGCCAGCCCGAAGATGGTGGCCAGCACGACCATGGCCACGGCCAGGCCGAAGCCGTTCTGGAACCGGAACCCGACGGCGTACCCCACGCCGACGAGGATCAGGATCGTGATGAACATCCGCCCGGTATCCGCAACCAGGCGGCCGGCCAGCACCGCCGAGCGCGCCATCGGCATCGACTTCAGCCGGTCGATCACCCCCTTCTTCAGCTCCTGTGCCAGCGCGATGGCGGTGCCGAACGTCGCGAACGCCGCCGACTGGCCGATGATCCCCGGCATCAGGAAGTTGACGTAGGTGGTGCCCTTGACCGGGATCGCGCCGCCGAACACGTAGCGGAACAGCAGCACGAACATGACCGGCTGGATAACCGTGAACATGATGTATGCGGGCACGCGCACCCAGACCAGCAGGTTCCGCCGGGTAATAGTGAGCGTGTCGCTCACCGCCCAGCGGGCGCGCGTGAACAGGTTCGGGTCCCCGACCGGAGGCTGAACGGCGGGAACGGTGATGGCGGTCATGACGTGGCCCCCGCGGTGTCCTTCTTGGCGGAACGGCGGCGGCCGCGCCTGCCTTTCGCCGGCTGCTCTTCCTCTTCCGCGGCGTGCCCGGTCAGGGCGAGGAAGACGTCGTCGAGGGAGGGCCGCCGCAGTGACAGTCCCTGGATGGCGACGCCCGCGCCGTCCAGCGCGCGCACCACCTCGATGAGCGCCTCGGAACCGCGCCCGCCGACCCCTATGCTGATCACTCCTGTCTCCTCATCCACGTGCGCTTCTCCCTCGCCGATCTTGGCGATGGCACTGACCGCGTCGGCGATCCTGGCCCGGTCGGGCACGGTGAACTCGAGAACGTCCCCGCCGACCCGGCCCTTCAGGTCCTCGGACGTGCCCGCCGCGATGACCTGCCCGTGGTCGATGACGACGATCTCGTCCGCCAGTTCATCGGCCTCATCCAGGTACTGGGTGGTGAGCAGCAGCGTGGTGCCGTCGGCCACCAGCGAGCGGATGATGTCCCACATGCCCAGCCGCGCCCGCGGATCCAGGCCCGTGGTCGGCTCGTCGAGGAACAGCACCTGCGGCCGGCCGACCAGGCTGGCCGCGAGATCCAGGCGGCGCTGCATGCCCCCGGAGTAGGTCTTGGCCGCCCGGTCGGCAGCATCGGTCAGCTCGAACTGATCCAGCAGCTCAGCCGCCCGGCTGCGGGCCTGCGGCCAGCTCAGGTGATACAGCCGCCCGATGAGCTCGAGGTTCTCCCGTCCGGTGAGCTCTTCCTGGATGGCCGCGGACTGCCCGGAAAGGCCGATCGACCGGCGGACCGCGGCAGCGTCGCGCACCACGTCACGCCCCTCGACCAGGGCCCGCCCGCCGTCCGGCTGGAGCAGGGTGGTCAGGATGCGGACCGCGGTGGTCTTGCCCGCGCCGTTCGGCCCGAGCACCCCCAGCACCGTGCCGCGGGGCACGGACAGGTCAATGCCGCGCAGCGCGTGGACATCCCCGAACGACTTGGTCAGGCCTTCCACCAGAATGGCCGGCCCCGTGCTCATGTCTGTCACCATTTCCTCCTGTGCGGGCCCCGGTTGAGGTCGCCCGGCGTCCCGAACCTATCGGCAGCGCCGCCCGACGGCGAACCTATAAACGCCGCCCCGCTTCGCGTTCGGTGGCTATGACGTACGTGGCCATGGGAACTCATCGCGCGGCCGGGTACCGGGTACGCCGGCTACCAGGTGCGCCGGGTGCCCGGGCCTGTGGCCAGGGTAATCCGGGGTACCGACGAAACCGGACGCCCGCTGAGCCGTCTGCTCGCTGAGCCGTTGCGAGCCCAGCCGGCTGCGCCGGGCCGGCAGTCCCCGGCTCCACTGCGGCCAGTGCGCACACATCCTCGTCTGGCACGCACCCCCGGCCTGGCCAGGCCACCGGAGGCATCGATACTGGGCGGATGAGCAGCCTGCGGCACGCCGAGTCAATCGTCATCGCCCGCCCCGCGGATGTCCTGTACGACATGGTCTCCGACGTGACGCGGATGGGCGAGTGGAGTCCCATCTGCACCGCCTGCTGGTGGGACGAGGGCGCCGGGCCCCGCGCTGGCGCCTGGTTCACCGGCCGTAACGAGCTGCCCGAGCGCACCTGGGAGACCCGTTCCCAGGTCGTGGCCGCGGAGCGCGGCCGGGAGTTCGCGTTCGTCGTGGGCGGTGCGTGGGTGCGGTGGGGCTACTCGTTCATGCCGGTCACCGGGGGGACCGAGGTGACGGAGTCGTGGGAGTTCCTCCCCGCGGGAGTCGCCCGGTTCCACGAGCGGTATGGCGACGACGCGCAGGCCGAGATCACGGCCCGCACCGAGGCCGCCCGCCGGGGAATCCCGCTCACCCTCGCCGCGATCAAGAAGAGCGCCGAATCGTCCTGAGCCCGGTGGGGCCGCCGGCCATCCGCGTGAGCGGGATGGTCAGTGGCGCACCCAGAGCGTGACGAAGATGCCTTTGAAGTGACGCTTCGCAGACAGGGTGAAGTGGCTCCGGAGCACCGCGTCCTCGGCGCGGACCGGCCCGGCCGTGAGGTTCGCGGACGGGGACCGCCCCACCACCCAGATCCGCTGGTAGCTGGGCATGAGGGACTGCACGACGGCGACTGGCTTGTCACGGCCCTGGAAGTTCCCGGCCGCAGCCGGCGACTCGGCCATCGCGAAGTCACTGACCGCCCGGTAGTCCGCCGGGTAACCGAGCCGGGCCTTGCGGAAGAAGTTGCTGAAGAACAGGACGCCGTCGCCGTGGCGCGCGTGCGCGGCCAGGTAGCGGGACGGGCCGCCGAAGTCGAACAGCCGGCTCTGCGGTGTGCGGACCCGCTGCTGCGGCGCGAGCTGCAGGACGAGGGCCAGCACGCAGACGGCCACCCCAGGGACCCAGACCAGCATCCGCCGGTCCGTCAGCGTGGCCAGCCACCGCCCGATCCGCACCGCCCCGGCCCCGGCCAGCAAGGCGGCCCCGGCCTCGCCGTAGAGGACGTAGCGGTCCACGTACAGCGGCCGGGCCACCAGCGACTCGAGGATCAGCAGCACACCGGGGACCACGAGCAGCGGTGCCGCGACCGAGGGCAGCGAGACACCGCCCTGGCCCCACCATGCGGGACCGGCCGCGCGCCGCCCCCGCTCCAGGGGCGGCAGCACCGCGGCCACCGCGCAGCAGAAGAGAAGCACGGCAACGGCGGTCGTCGCGCCGAAGTAGTCGTGGAACAGGATCCGCAGGCCCCCCAGGCCAGGCCGGGGGATCCAGGCGACGGCGGCGTCCTCCCGGGCGCTGAGCGCGGCCAGCGGCAGGACCAGGATGACCGAGACGGCGGCCGTGGCGGCCCAGTGCACTATCACCCGCCGCCCATAGCGGGCCAGCAGCACCGTGACCGCGTGCGCTGCCACGACCAGGAGAGACAGCTCGTTCAGGTAGCCGCCCACCACCAGCAGCACGGCATAGACCAGCCAGCGCCCGGCCGGGAAGCGCGCCCCGCTGGTCCGCTCCCCCGCGACGCCGGCCTCGGCCGCCAGGGCGTGCAGCAGCGCCAGGGTCGAGCCGGCGACGCAGGCGAAGACCAGCGCGTAGGACCGGGCGGTCTGGGCGTAGTAGCTGATCGCGGGGGTCAGGGCGACGATCAGCCCGGCGAACAGGCCCGCCCAGGCTGATCCGAGCCGCCGGCCGGTGATCACCGTCAGGGCCACGGCCACGACCATGCTGACCACCGAGGGGATCCGCAGCACCGCCGGGCTGGTGCCGGCCACCATCCAGCCGTGCATCAGCAGGTAGTACAGCCCGTGGACCGCATCGACGTGACGGAGCAGGCGGGCCAGCTGATGCAGGTTCAGCAGCGCGGCCCAGCGGGTCGCCACCTCGTCGTTGCCCATGGACGAGTCCCGCGCCAGGCCCCACAGCCCGAGCACGGCCATGACCGCGGCCGCGAGGACGGCTGGCCAGTACCGGGCCGTGCCCGCCCGCCAGCGGACGGCCGGGTCAGCCTGGCCGGTTCCGCCCGGCCCCACCGGGCCGTCCGTCCCGGCGGGCGGGGAGGACTGGCCTCGCTGTCCGGTGGGAACGGAACTCACTGGCCACCAGGTGAGTCCCCGGCCGAGGCGGCGAACGTCTCGCGCCACCTCTCGGGTGAGTTGAAGTCGGCCGCCGCGGCCCGGTACTCCGCGGCCAGCCGCGCCCACTGGCGGCGCAGCTTCCGGTGGCCGATCACGCTGCGCAGCCCGAGTGAGCGGAACAGCTTCGGATCCCGCCGGTACCACGCAGCGGTCGTGCCCTCGGCCGTGGACACCAGGGCGCTGTCCAGCTTGACCAGCACCCACCAGGACGCATCCTGGAAGGGCAGGGCCACCTGCGGCCGCTTCCTGGCTCCCTCACGGACCGGCCTGAACTGGCGTGCGGTCCCGGATGCGGCCTTGGTCAGCAGGTTGACCTTGTTGGTCGGGGTGGTGGAATCCTTCACCGCCTCCGGCGCCCTCCTGCGGGCGGCCGGGAAGCTCTCGATGTCCGCGGCACCCTGGGCGTCAGGGAACTCGAGCCGGTACTCCCGCAGGTGCTTCAGCTTGGTGCCGATCTCCCGGTGCAGGTGGTCCGGCCCGGTCAGCACGTCCTCGATCGCGAGCAGGCGCAGCGCAGCGGTCGAGTACTGCATGGACAGCAGGCTCTGGAGCTGCCGTTCCAGGCTCTCCGAGAGGAGCTTCCCGCCGTGCGGCTCCGGGGAGTGCAGCAAGGCGGTGACCAGCCGGTTGCGCAGGTGATAGTAAGCCTGCCAGTCGCGGGCGTCATCCTTGTCGTCCCAGGGCACCTGCCAGGAGGCCACGCCCGGCAGCGACACCGTGGGATAGCCGTGCGCGCGGGCTCGTACTCCGTACTCGGCGTCGTCCCACTTGATGAACACCGGCAGCGCCAGGCCGATCTCCCGGATGATCTGGGTCGGGATCAGGCACATCCACCAGCCGTTGTAATCGGAGTCGGCCCGGCGGTGCAGCCACGGGGTGTTCCGCAGGTTCCGCCGGGCGAAATCGTGCCGGCCCCGGGTGTTCGGCGCGATCCCCCACCACCACTTGTAGGGAGCGATGGCCTCGGCGAACGCGTGCAGCAGGGAACGGTCGTGCATGCTGAACATATGACCGCCGACAATGGTCGGCCGCCGCGCGAGGTCGGCGAAGGTGGCCGCGCGCAGGATGCCCTCGGGGTCGAGCTTGACGTCGTCGTCCATCAGCAGCACGTAGTCGCTCTGGCCGGCCCGGACGGTCTCATCCATCGACCGGGCAAATCCGCCGGAGCCGCCGATGTTCCCCTGCTCGATGATCTGCAGCAGGTCACCGAGCTTCTTGGCGGCATCGGCGAAGCCCGGCTCGTTGCGCACCCGGTTCGTGCCCTGGTCGACCACGTAGACCTTGTCGAGCACATCGTGCACCTCGGCCGCGTCACCCAGCGTGCGCAAACCATCCAGCATGTACTCGGGCCGGTTGAAGGTGGTGATCCCGATGCTGACCCGGCCGGCCGGGGCGGGCTTGGTCAGCGCCAGCCACTCCGCCTCGATCAGCGTCGTCCCGCGCGGGCCGGCCACGATGTCGAACCAGTACCAGCCGCCGTCGATGAACGGGGCCAGCGGCAGCGTGCGCTCGACGGTCTCCGGCCCGTCGGACTGGACGGTGATCGTCTCGACCGGGTGGCTGAAACCCTTGGCCATGGACCGGTACAGGACGATCGTGGACTCACCCGCCACCCGGATGCGCAGCGTCACCGAGTCCACGCTGGTCCACCGGCGCCAGTAGCTGGCCGGGAACGCGTTGAAGTAGGTGGCGAACGAGACCCGGCGGCCCTCGCTGATCACCGCGCTGCGCCGGGGCCCGGCGTCCTCGCCCGGGTACGCGGGCACGTCGGCGCCGAAGCGGATGATCGACTGGGCCTCCCCGACCGCGGCGTTGCCCACCGGCACGCTGCCCGCGCCCGGCGCCCGGCGCCCGGTCAGCTGCTCGGTCGCCATCTCCGCGGCCAGCTCGGCAGCCCCGCGGTCCATGTGCGTCTCGACGTACAGCGGGACGACGTCCAGGTCGCCGTCGGGGAAGACGACCCGCTGCAGGACCCGCAGGCTGCGCTCCGGGGTGGCCTCGGCCATCATCCGGCCGTCCCCGGCCGTCATTCCGCCGCCCCCGGCCCGGTGAGCTGCGCACCTTCGGTGAAGAACGGCCGGAGCCGGTTGTCGTACATGCTCAGTGCGGACCCGATCGCCATGTGCATGTCGAGGTACTTGTAAGTGCCCAGGCGGCCGCCGAAAAGGACGCCCGGCTCACGCCCGGCCATGTCCCGGTAGGCCAGCAGGCGGGCCCGGTCCTCCGCCGTATTGATCGGGTAGTACGGCTCATCGCCGCGGTCGGCGAAGCGCGAGTACTCACGCATGATCACTGTCTTGTCCTTCGGGTACCAGTCACGCTCGGGATGGAAATGACGGAACTCGTGGATGCGGGTGAATGGAACGTCCTCGTCCGCGTAGTTCATGACGGGCGTTCCCTGGAAGTCGCCCGTGGGCAGAACCTCCATGTCGAAGTCGAGGGTACGCCAACCCAGGTCGCCGGCGGCGTATTGGAAGTACGCGTCGAGCGGCCCGGTGTAAACAACCGGCACGTTCCCGGCCAGGTCCCCGCGGATGCTGAAAAAGTCGGTGTTCAGCCGCACCTCGATGTTCGGGTGATCGGCCATCCGCTCCAGCCAGGCGGTGTAGCCGTCCACCGGCAGGCCTTCGTAGGGGTCGCTGAAGTAGCGGTTGTCGAAGGTGTAGCGCACCGGCAGCCGGGTGATGATCTCCGGCGGCAGGTTGACCGGGTCGGTCTGCCACTGCTTGGCCGTGTAGCCGAGGATGAAAGCCTCGTACAGCGGCCGGCCGATCAGCGACACGGCCTTCTGCTCGAGGTTGGCGGCGCGCCCGGCGTCCACTTCGGCCGACTGACCGGCGATCAGCGCCCGCGCCTCGTCCGGGGACATCACCGTTCCGAAGTACTCGCAGATGGTGCCCAGGTTGATCGGCAGCGGGTAGACCCGGCCCTTGTAGACGGAGAACACCCGGTGCTGGTACCCGGTGAAGGCCGTGTACTGGTTGGCGTACTCCCACACCCGCGCGTTCGAGGTGTGGAACAGGTGCGCGCCGTAGCGGTGGATCTCTATCCCGGTCTGCGGCTCCCGCTCGCTGTAGGCGTTCCCGCCGAGGTGGCCGCGCCGTTCCAGGATGAGCACGCGCAGGCCGAGGTCACGGGTGCAGCGTTCGGCGACGGTCAGGCCGAAGAAGCCGGACCCGACGATGACGAGGTCGATGTTCACCGGCGCACCGGCAACGGCGGGGTGGGCGATCCCGGCCCGTTGTGGTCGGAGGGTTCAGGCCCGCCCCCGGCGGCCTCGCCCCCGGACTGATGCTCGCCGTGCTCGCCACGCTCGGTGTAGTGGGCGACGATCGGGCGGTAGACCGCCCGGCGGAACCGCCAGGGGATCATCCGGTACCCGCCTCGGACCACGACGTTACGGACGTATTCGGGCGAGGAGGTGAAGCCCTGGCGGTGGAACTCGCGCTGCAGACGCAGTTCGGAGCGCAGCAGGTCCGTGCCGCCGCGCCGCTTGAACGACGTCTCGCCGACCCGGTAGTAGACCAGCGGCTCGGCCACGTTGACCACCCGCGCGCCGTTCTGCAGCATCCGCGCGAAGAGCGCGTAGTCCTCCATCAGCGGCAGATCGCCGTACCCGCCCGCGGCCAGGACGGCTGCCCGCCGGTAGACCACGGTCGGG
The DNA here is from genome assembly GCA_025964635.1 of Actinomycetes bacterium. Taxonomy (GTDB): domain Bacteria; phylum Actinomycetota; class Actinomycetes; order Streptosporangiales; family Streptosporangiaceae; genus RYN-230. Next base: position 22,413 of record JAOPYP010000311.1, read on the forward strand.
TGGTTGAACGGGTCGTGCATCCGGGCGTAGCGGTGGATCTGCTCCGGATCGGTCGGCGGGACCCGCTGGCCCACGATGTGATCGATGTCCCCCACGAACTCCAGCAGTCCCGCGCCGACGATGTCGGCCTCGGCGATGAGCGGGATCTCCACCTCGAAGCGGTGCGGCATGGCCACGTCGTCGGCGTCCATCCGGGCGATCACGTCGTGCCTGCTCGCGGCCAGCCCGCTGTCCAGGGCGGGCCCGAGGCCCCGGTTGCGCTCCAGGGAGACCACGGTCACCGGGACCGGGCTGCCGGCCTGGAGCCGGTCCAGGCACGCGGCGAGTTCCGCACGGACGGGCCCGTCACGGACGATGACGACCTGGTCCGGGCGCAGGGTCTGGCCGCCCACCGCGCTGCGGAACGCCCGCTCGAGGAAATCAGGGCGGTCACCGTCGTATACCGAGAGCAGGAGCGTGAACGGCTCGTGCATATGCCGGGTTCGCCTTTCATGCCGGTGACGGGGCACACTGCGGCGAGCTCGAGGACCAGGGAGCGAGCAGCCCCGGCCGGCGCGCGTTCGTGTAGACATTTGGGTTTGTACATCAGCAAATGCGGTGGGCGGACGCCACTTTACGGCAGCTGTGCGACGGATTGCTGGGGTTACCGCCATCCGCGCGTTCCCCCAGCGCACCTGGTCTACCCTGGCAGCCAGATGCCATCCACCCATGCCTGACCTTACCCGCCCACGCCCTGACCTGTTGAGGTGTACCGATGGCCACGCGCGCCGCCGACCAGTCCCCCGCCACGCCTGCTGACCGCCAGCCGCGTCCCCGGGTCCTGGTGCACATCGGCGAGCCGAAGACCGGTACCACGTTCCTGCAGCAGGTGATGTGGAGCAACCGGGCCGAGCTCGCGGCCCAGGGGGTGGTGCTGCCGGGCCACCACCCGCAGGATCACTTCCGGGCCAGCCAGGACCTCCGGGGGATCGAGAAGCGGGCCGACGACCCGGCGGGATCCTGGACCGGCGAGTGGGAGATCCTGGCCCACCAGGCCCGGCAGGCCCCGCGGGCCGCGGTCATCTCCCACGAGCTGTTCTCCGCCGTGGACGGGCCGCAGGCCGAGCAGGCCGTCCGCTCCCTCCACCCGGCCGAGGTGCACGTGGTCCTGACCGTGCGGGACATGGCGTCGCTGCTCCCCGCGGAATGGCAGGAGACGATCAAGCACCGCAACGACCGGGGCTGGGAGGACTGGCTGGCGGACGTGATCGACCGGGAATCGGTCGATCCGGACCGGCGCCAGTGGTGGTTCTGGCGGGTTCACGACACCCTGGCCATCCTGGATCTCTGGGGCCGCCACGTGCCGGCGGACCGGATCCACGTGATCATGACTCCGCCGCAGGGGTCAGGCAACTCGCTGCTCTGGGAGCGCTTCGCGGCGCTGCTGGGCGTCGATCCGGGCGGGGTGGACCTGTCCCGGGCCCGGGCGAACACCTCGCTCGGGCTGCCGGAGATCGAGTTCCTCCGGCGGCTCAACCAGGCCCTGCCCGCCGAGGTGCCGGACTGGTTCTACATGTGGACCGTGAAGGAGGGGGTCGCGCACCGGGCCCTGGCCGCCCGCCCGCGGGAGGGGCGGCTGGTGCTGCCCGGCGACCGTGAGGCCTGGGCCAAGGAGCAGGCCGAGGTCCTGATCGGCGGCCTGGCGTCCTCGGGCTACGACGTGATCGGTGACGCCGGTGAGCTGCGGCCCCGGCCGTCCCGGGAGCCCGGGGCCGTCGGCCCTGCCGCCCAGCAGGCAGACCGCGTGCTGGACGCCGCGGTGGACGCGGCCGCCGCGCTGGTCGTCAACCAGTACCGCAAGGAGTACCCGGCGGCCAGCCCGCCACCGAAACGCGCTGGCCAGGCCAGGCTGGCCAGCACCGGTCTAGCCGGCGCCGGTCTAGCCAGCACCGGTCTGGCCAGCAGGCTGGAGGCGGCCATCGCGTCCTCGCCCCGGCTGAAGCGGGCGGTGCGTGACCTGAGCAGCCGTTACCCGGCGGTGCGGCGGCTGCGCATCCTGACCTGGCGGGCCATGGAGCGGACCCGGGCTCGGAGGCACTCCTAGCATGGCGGGCGCGAGCACGCCGGCCACGGCCACCACCGCCGCAGGCGGCGTTCAGCCCCGGGTGACGGCCGTCGTCGTCACCTATAACCGGCGGGACCTGCTGAGCGAGGCGCTGGCGGCGGTGCTGGGGCAGAGCCGGGCCCCCGACGCGGTGGTCGTGGTCGACAACGCCTCGACTGACGGCACGCCGGAGATGGTCCGCACCCGCTTCCCGGCCGTGCGGCTGGCCGTCGCGCAGCGCAACACCGGCGGCGCGGGCGGGTTCGCCTACGGCCTGGCCCTGGCCCTGGCCGGGACGGCCGACCTGGTCTGGCTGATGGACGACGACACGGTCCCGGAGCCAGGCGCCCTGCGGGCCATGCTCGACGCCCGCACGCTGCACCCGGGCGGGCCGCCCGCGCTGATCGCGAGCCGGGTGGTGTGGACGGACGGGCGTCCGCATCCGATGAACACGCCCCGGATAAAACCGTTGGTGAGCAAGGAGGAGCGTGCGGCGGCCGCCACTGCGGGCTGCCTGCCCATCCGCTCGGCGTCGTTCGTGTCGATCCTGGTGGACGCCGGCCTCTGCCGGGCCCGGGGCCTGCCCCAGGCCGACTACTTCCTGTGGAACGACGACTTCGAGTTCACCGCCCGGCTGCTCCGCGGCCAGGCGGGACTGCTCTGCCCGGCCAGCGTCGTGGTGCACAAGACCCGCACGTTCGGCTCGACCGACGCCGACCCCGGGGAGCGCTTCTTCTACGAGGTGCGGAACAAGGTCTGGATGCTGCGGGACGGCTCGTCGCTGGCGCCCGCGGAGCGGGTGCTGTACGGCGGCGCGACGCTGCGCCGCTGGGCCCGCACGTTCGCGAAGTCCTCCGACCGGGGCACGCTCCGGACCGGCCTGGCCGCCGGCCTCGCGGCCGGGGTGCGGACCAGGCCACGGCCCACCGGGGAGGTGCTGGCGTCAGCGGGCCTGACGGTCCCCG